>NZ_JBLRWX010000178.1:0-3395 GCF_047921035.1 Natronococcus sp. | reverse complement strand
GTCGCGCCGAGATTCCCGCCATACTTGCCGAACAGGCTGCGGATCTCGGGAGCCGTACGGTTGCGATTGTCGGTCATGATTTCACAAAGAATCGCAACCCCGCCGGCACCGTAGCCTTCGTAGACGATCTCCTCGACGTCACCTCCGGCGATTTCGCCGGTCCCTTTTTTGATTGCCCGCGTGATATTGTCTTTGGGCATGCTGACCGCTTTGGCGTCATCGATCGCTTTCCGCAATCGGATGTTCGCGTCGGGATCGCCTCCGACCGACGATCCGATCGACGAGCGTCCCGCCGATCGAACCGACTCGTCGGCGAGTACTGCTCCCGCGACCGTCGAGAGTCGACTGATCGAGCTCCGACGAACGGCGGGTGCCTACCTCACGCTCACCAAGCCGAAGCTGATGTGGCTGCTCTGTCTCGTCGCGCTCGCCGGGATGGGGCTCGCGACCGTCACCGGAGCGAGCCTCGAGCCGGGGGTCGCAGTCGCGACGCTGCTCGGGGGCGTCCTCGCCATCGGTGCCGCCGGAACGTTCAACCACGTCTACGAGCGCGACCGCGATCGGAGGATGCAGCGAACGGCCGACAGACCGCTCGTGCACGACCGCGTCCCCGTGGCGAATGCGGTCTGCTTCGGTGTCGTCCTCGCCGTCGCGTCGACGGCGGTCATGCTCGCGTGGGTGAACCTCCTCGCGACGCTGCTCACCCTGGCGGCGATCGCCTACTACGTCGTCCTCTATACGATCCTGTTGAAACCGAATACGTCGTGGAACACCGTCCTCGGTGGCGGAGCTGGCGCGATCCCGGCGCTGATCGGGTGGGCCGCGGTCACCAACGAGATCGGTCTCCCGGCGCTCGTCCTCGCTGCGATGATCTTCCTGTGGACCCCGGCCCACTTCTACAGCTTCGCCATCGCCCACCGCGAGGACTACGCGCGGGGCGGGTTCCCGATGCTCCCGGTCGTCGCGGGCGATCTCCTCGCCAGGCGACACACGATGCTGTTTCTGGGTGCGACGCTGCTGTCGGCAAGCCTGCTCGGGTGGATCGCGGGCCTTGGCTGGCTCTATGCGCTGACTTCGGTCGCGCTCGGGGCGATTTTTTTGCGTTCAGTTGTACAGCAGTACCGAGATCCGGGGAGAGAGGTCGCGCTCCAGTCGTTTTACGCCTCGAACTACTACCTCGGGGCGATCCTGATCGCAGTCGTTCTCGAGACGCTGATCGTCGCGTAGGTTGCTCCGTTCGAACCGTACCCGGGAACTTTTCGATCGAGTTATGTCTGATCCTTCACCAGTTCAGTTCACGTTCTGAGTCAAACGCCCCTCTCAGACCGTCTCCGTCCCGAATACGGACAGTATATAAACTATCAACCGAACACCTACGTGCGATTACCCATCTCCAGGAATAATGGCGGTTTTTGAACATATGTTGCGCTGTATTCGGTTGTATAGGACGATGACTTCAATCAATCACGAAAACCGACGACGGTTCCTGCAGACGGTAGGTGCTACCGGTGCGGTCGCCCTCGCCGGCTGCTTCGCTGCCGAGGACGACGCCTCCGAAGACGGCAACGGTAACGGTGACGACGAGAAGGACGAAGACGACGGACTGCCGCCGGCGGAGGAGCCCGACGTCGACACGATCGCTGCCGACCCGACCGACGTCCCCGACCCGGTCGACTGGGACGAACCGCGCACGCACGAACTCGAGATCCGCTCCGAAGAGCACGTCGCCGAGATCGAGCCCGGCGTGACGACCACGTTCATGACGTTCGAAGGCCAGATTCCGGGCCCGATGTACCGCGTCAGGGTGGGCGACACCGTCCGCCTCACGTTCGACGTCCCGGAGGAGTACAACAACGATGTTCACAACATCGACTTCCACGCCGTCTACGGTCCGGGAGGCGGCGCCGTCGATACGACGATCGCACCCGGCGAAGGCGAGGAGACGATCGAGTTCCAGACGACCTACCCCGGCGCACACATCTACCACTGCGCACCGGGGAACCACGACCAGCACATCAGCCTCGGGATGTTCGGGACGATCCTGGTCGAGCCCGAAGGCGGACTTCCCGAGGTCGACAGGGAGTTTTACGTCGGCCAGCACGAACTCTACCTCGAGGGCGACCACGGGGAGGAAGGCCACCACGCCTTCGACTTCGACGAGGCCGCCTCGGAGGACCCCACCTACGTCCTCTTCAACGGCGAAGTGGGGCGTTTCACCGAGGATGGCGAGGAGGGACCGCTCCACGCGGAAGTGGGCGAGACGGTCCGAGTGTTCTGGTGTAATGGAGGTCCGAACCTCGTTAGTGGCCCGCACCCGATCGGCAACGTCTGGACCGAGTGGTATCGCGACGGTGACGTCCTCTCGGAGCCGGCCCAGTACGTCGAGGGAACGGCCCTCGCGGCCGGCGTTACCGGGTTCGGCACGATGGACATGGAAGTTCCCGGCCCGATCTTCCTGGTCGACCACGCGCTCAGCCGGGTCAACCGGAAGGGGCTCATGGCGACGATCGACGTGGAAGGCGAGGAAAACACCGACGTCTTTGACCCCGATCCCTGATCCGCTCCGGTTCGGGAGATCGCCAGCGGGAATCGATCGATCACCGCGCTGTCCCACCCCACATCCATGACCTACCTGCCATGACCCACCTAACACGACGGAACGCACTCGTAGTCGGTGCAACCGGTGCCGCGGCGGCGCTCGCCGGCTGCCTCTCGGAGGTACCCGTAGACGGAGCGACAGAAGACACGAGCGAGTCCGCAGACGGTGACGGTAGCCTCGGTGACCCGGCTGACGAAGTCGACGTGACGATCGTCTCGATGCCGAACCCTGCGTTCGAGCCGAACGTCGTTCACGTCGAACCCGGCGCGACCGTCCGGTGGGCCCTCGAGGGGAACCGCCACACGGTCACCGCGTATCACCCCGACACTCACGGTCCACAGCGGATCCCCGACGGCGCAGAGCCCTGGGAGAGCGGGACGCTCAGCAGCACCGCCGACTTCGAGTGGACGTTCGAGGAGGAGGGACTCTACGATTACGTGGATACACGGACGCTCTGTGCGACCCACGAGGCCCTCGGCGCGGTCGGCCGCGTCGTCGTCGGCTGGCCGGAGCTCGAGGGTCAACCCGCCGTCGAACCGGCGAGCCGGGAGCTCCCGGACGCCGCGGCCGAGTCGATCGACCGCAAGAGCGACCGGGTGCGGGAGATCCTCGAGGAGGAACACGGACGGGCGTGAGGTCGCCGGACGAACCGGTCGCCCCCTCTCGGTTCGACCCGCTCACTCGCGCGGCTCGTCCGGGTCGAAGCCGTACCAGGTCGCGACCCGCGAGATCGCGTGCTCGTGGACGTACCAGAGGACGGCGACGGCGACGACGATGATCACGGCGTCCTCGATCC
>NZ_JBLRWX010000177.1:0-3639 GCF_047921035.1 Natronococcus sp. | reverse complement strand
CTCGCGGTCGAGCCTCGCGGCCGACGGGAGGTCGGTAAAGCCGAGGAACGCCTCGTCGACCAGCAGGGTCGTCCCGGCCTCGCCACAGCGGGCCGCGACAGCCTCGAGCGCGTCGGGATCGATCGCCTCCCCGGTCGGGTTGTTCGGCGTGCAGACGACCGCGAGCGCGTAGTTCGAGAGCGTGTCGGTACCGACCTCGAGGACGTCGTCGACGCGGACGAAGGCGGGCGTCGCGCCCTGCAGTCGGACCTCGCGGGCGTACTCGCCGAAGCTGGGGTACGGAACCAGGGCGTCGTCGCCGGGCTCGAGGGTTACCTCCATCGCCAGGCGAATCGCGGCCAGCCCGCCGGGCGTGGGAATCACGCGCTCGGGGTCGCAGTCGACGAACGCGGCCGCAGCCGCTCGGTAGTCGGGGGAGGCGTTGTCGGGGTAGCGCCGACTCGCCTCGAAGGCGTCCCGATAGACCCGCTCCGCGCCGTCGGGCACCTCGGGGTTCGTGTTCGCCGAGAAGTCCAGGATCTCGCGGTCGGGCTCGCCGCCGTGGGGGACCCGCTCGGCGGTACGGATCGCGTCAGGATCCATGCGTTCCCTCCGGGCGCTCGGCTTGGTTCTCAGTCGCGGCCTCGCGCTCGTCGTCGATTCCGAGTCGCCGACAGACGACCTCGAGCCGATCTCTGACCGCACCCATCTCGCCGTCGGGGACGAGCGAGAGCGCCCCGCCCATCGCGACGCCCTCCTTGGCCTCGCCCGCGCAGTAGCGGGCCATCGCGACGTGGTCGCGTCCGTCGAAGCCGGGGTCGGTGACGGTCAGTTCACAGTCGAGTCGGTCGCACGCTTCGGGGAGCGCCTCGCCTTGCTCGTCGGCGACGAACGAGGTCGTCGCGACCTCGAGCGGGGAATCGATCCCGGCGTGTCGGAGGAGCGCGGCGACCGCGACCATCTGGGTCCCGCCGGCGAGAATCACTCGAGTCCCGTCCTCGAGCGCCCCCGCAGCGATCCCGGCGACCGCGGCCTGGACGGGGTCGCCGACCGCCCGGATCGCCCGCAGGGGGGCGTCCTCGCAGTCGCCCGGCTCGAGTCCGCTCTCCTCGAGGCCGCGCTCGACGACGCGGCGCTTTCGCTCGAGGGGGTTCTCGGGCAGCGACGAGGACACGCCGCCGGGCTCGCCGAGGGCAGTCAACGCGCCGAGGGCGGTCGTCGTCCCGCCGGGGATCGTCTCGCCGAGCAGGAGGTCGTCGTCGGAGAGATCGCGGCTGACCTCCCGCGCGCGTTCGAAGAGCCCTTCGGCCTCGGGGACGGCGACGGGCTCGCGGACGTCGGCTCCGGCCTCGGCCTCGAGATCGACCGTCGGCGCGGCGGTCGGCTCCGCGAGCCCCGCGTCGACGACAGTCAGGTCGAAGCCGACGACCTCCCGGACCGCGCGGGTCACAGCCGCGGGCGTCGGACAGCCGGTCGGGCTCACCGGGACGACCGGGGCGGCTGTCGGCTCGCCGTAGACCAGGATCTCGGCGTCGGCCGCGGGCGTGTGGGCCATCAGCTCCGGCGCGGCGCCCGCAGCGCTGATTCCGTCGATCAGCGCCGTCTCGGTCGCGCCGGCGGCCAGGACTACTCGCATCGGTCCTCCGCGATGCGGGCGTCTTCGAGTCTGTTCACGTTCACCGCCAGTCGCGGATCGTAGCTCACGTGGGTCATGGATTCCTCCGTGGTGCCGACGACGTTGACCCCGGTCGGCGCGAGGTGGGGGGCGTCCTCGAGGCGGGTGTCGACGCCGACCCCCAGACGGCGCTTCAGCGCTGCGGGGACACAGACGGTCCGCGAGGACTCGCTTTCCCCGTAGAGCCCGAGGACGCGATCGACGACCGCCCCCTCGAGCAGCGGGAGGTCGGCCGCGACCGACAGCACGGGCGGCTCGACCGCGGGCTGTGCGAGCGCCGAGAGCAGATCGGTCACGTACCCCTCCCCCTCGGTTTCGATCGTCCGGACGTCCTCGGTTCGCTCGAGATGCTCGGCCGTCTCGGGGGCGTTCGGCGAGACGACCGCGAAGACCGTCCCGATCCGGCTCGCCTCGAGGCCAGCCAGCACGCGGTCGACCATCGGCGTCCCGGCGACCGGGTGGAGGGGTTTTTCCTGGGGGCTCTCGAGGCGAGTTCCCTCGCCGCCACACATCAGGAGAGCGTCCACGCGATCACCCCCGCGTGCAGCCCGACGACGCGACCGATCTCGGCTGCCGCGCCGAAGACGTCGCCGCTGACCCCGCCGAGGTTTCGATTCGCCCAGAGCCAGGGGAGCGCGACCCCGGCGAGCGCTCCCGGGACGGCGATCGCCGCGGGATGGGGCCAGAGGAGCGCTGCGGCGCCGAGAACGATTCCAGCAGGCGCGACGAATCGGCCGGGAGTCGCCGCTTCGGTCAGCTGGCTGCCCATCCCCTCGTGGCTCGCGGCCCCGAAGCAGGCCATCGCGGCCAGCCCGAGCCTGGCGCCGATTTCGGCGGCGATCGCGACGCCGACGGCCGTCGCTGGCGGGAGTTCGGCGACGCCGAGGGCGCCGAGCGCGAGCCCCGCGACGGTCAGCGACACGGCCAGGAGCGCGCCCACTCCGGTCGTCGTGTCCTTCAGCACCTCCCGGCGGCGCTCGCGGTCGCCGTGGACGACCAGCGCGTCGCCCAGATCCGCGACCCCGTCGAGGTTGTGGATCCCCACGACGGCGTAGACCGTGAGCAGGTACGCCAGCGCGACCGTCGGCGCCCCGAGGACGTCGACGGCGAGCAGCGGGATCGCGGCCAGCGAGCCGGCGACGAGCCCGACGAACGGGAGCGTCGCCGGCCGCGAGCGGAACGCGTCCCAGTCGCCCTCGCGGTGACCGACGGGGAGTCGTGTGAGGAACGCGAGCGCGCCCCGACAGGCGGCGATCCACGTCCTCACACGACCACCCCCGCAGTCGACAGGAGTGCCTCGAGCGCGGTCCCGAGCGCGACCGCGAGGACGGCCGCGACCAGCGCCGCGCGGAAGACGACCGCGACCGCGCGCTCGCCGTCCTCGAGGGTCGGAAGGGGATCATCGGGGTTCAGATCGTAGACGCCGGGCTTGCGGAGCCGAACCGAGAGCGCGCAGGCCAGCGTCGCCATCGGCCACCCCGAGTTCGGCGACGGCGGGGTTCGGGCCCATTCCCGGGCGCGAGTGAGCGCCCCGGGGTCGGCCGCGGCGACGGCGATCGCGACGGCGCTCACCCTGGCGGGGAGCCACATCACGAGATCGTCGAGCCGCGCGCTCGCCGTCCCGAGGGGTTTCGAGGGGTAGCCGAGCATCGAGTCTAACGTGTTGACGCCCTTGACCCAGGCCGCCGCGGCGGCCGCGGCGGGCAGCGAGAACGGGGCGAGGACGGCGAAGGGCAACAGCGTCGCGACCAGCCCGTCCGCGAGGTTCTCGGCCGCACTTTCGACGGCCGCGCTGCGGAGTTCGGCGGGCGAGAGCCCGTCGGTGTCGCGCCCGACGAGTCCGCGAATCCGGTCGCGGGCCGTCTCGAGGTCGCCCGCGGTCGCCGCGACGACCTCGCCCGTGAGCTCGAGGAGCATCCGCAGGCTGGTCGTCAGGTAGAGGACGAGGCCGGCGGCGCCCGCGCCCGCGACGGGGTGAACGGCCA
>NZ_JBLRWX010000176.1:0-3813 GCF_047921035.1 Natronococcus sp. | reverse complement strand
GCAACGGGAGCGACGACGACGGTGGGGACGAGACCGACGACGAGGGGAACGAAACGGACGACGACGCCGACAACGAGACCGACGACGAGTACGACGGCGAAGAGGCCGACGACGAGGACGAGTTCGGCGGCGAGGAAGCCGACGACGAGGAGTCCGACGACGCGGACGAGGACGCCGACGACGAAGACGGTAGTGACGACGAGGACGACACTGACGACGAGGACGACGAGGAACTCGACCCCGACGATTACGAAAACGAGATCGTCAACGACAGTCCGCTCGAGGTCGCCGAGTTCGAGGCCGGAGACGGCTGTGAACTGACCGCGAGGATCGCCCGACCGGACGACGAGACCGCCGAACTCCGGTACGATTTCGTCGTCTACTACGGCGACGAGATCCTCTCGGAGTCGCGAGACAACGGCTACGAACTCGACGGAAACGACTCGAGCCACGAGCTAACCGCCGTGCTGGAGGGCTGCGACGACGCGACCCACTACGGGTTCGAACTGCACGGCTACGAGGAGATCGACCGTTCCGACGACAACGACGTCGACGGATACGTCAGTATGGAGGGCGGGACTGACAACGTCTTCTCGATCCAATCCCACGAGTTCGACGGCCAGAACTGCCAGGTCGAGGTCGACGTCTACAACGAAACCGGCGACCCGATCACGGGCTTCGTCTGGGTCGGTCTCCGGGGCGACCGCGGCGAACAGACCGAGAGCACCGAGATCGATCTCGAGGGCGGCGACAACGAGACGATCACGTTCGGCGCGCAGAACTGCGGCGAGGTCCGAGCCTACGAGGTTCGCGGCGACGTCCTCGATCAGTAGGACCGCTACCGGGCCTCGAAGCCGCTCAGATCCTATCGACGACTTCGGGCGTGCTCGAGAACCGTCGGACGAAAGGACATCGAACAGCGTTTCGATTCTCGTGAGGAGTGCTCGTCGCCGTACGGTAACGAGGCATCGAAGGCGGACTCGTGTGCAGCGCGGTCGATGAGGACGAGAGGAAAGTGGGGGGAGTAGCCGGAGATGCATGCGAACGGTCGAGCGTCAGCGGCGGGACCCTCCGGCTAATTCCAACTAAACAGCTACGCAATAAATACTTTCTGTTTAGTTGTCGATCCGACGATATCGGATCACGAGCGTCGACACGGCACTCGAGCGAAACGAGATCTGCGGACGAACTACGGCGGGAGCGCGAGCAGTTTTAGGGCCCACCGTGTCAATATGAACCATTTATATGGTGTGCGACGAATGCAACAATCAATAATGGACGGGTCAAACACCGAGCAGGGGAGTGAGGTAGGGGAGCGGATCGCCGCCGCCGATCTCCCGACGGGCTGGCAGTACGATCCGAACTGGACGTGGGGGGCGGTCGACGCCGTGGTGTACCACGAATCGCTCTTCGGGGTTCTCGACGGCACCGACGAGGAGAGTTACGTCGTCGAGATTCGAGAGTCGGAGCTTCTCCTCCGGCGGATTCGTCGAGACGACGACAACGACGTCGTCGACCAACTGGAGCGAACGAACGAGACCGACGATCTCGAGTCGCTGCTCGAGGCCGCGGACGTGTAACGTCGCCGAAAAGGGCTGCTGGCCGGGCCGGAGTTCGCGTACTATGGCTGTTGAGCGTATTCCGTCGGCCAGTGTCGACTATAGATCGGCCCGACAAATACTTTCTGGCGACCATAGGCTGAATAGAATTTGCGGTGCCGTCATCGGGCGCTGGTTGCGGAGTGGACCCCTCACGTTTGCCGCGGCCGTCGCCGTTCGGTTCGCCCTCGTCCGACTGAAGCCGTCGGTGTTCGTCTCGCAGGTCGTAACGGCCGTCAGCACGGCTCGCGCTCGAGTGAGGAAACTGCTCGTGGCGAAACCGATCGGGGATCGATATCCTCGACCGGCCCGTCGCGGGTCCCGAACTCGAACGAGCCCACCACGACTCTCGAACGTCGGGACGCGACGGCAGTGACGGGGATCCCACCCGTGGTACCGATCTACCGATTCACAGTCGGTCACTCTACGGTAAATACTTTCGTCAGACATTGTGTTGGCCGATAACAATTACAGCCGATGAATCGCCGCTCGAGGCGATGGGTAATCGAGTCGAGAACCGGACTACCCCTCGAGGTCGTCGTCGACCGTCGCGCGGCGACGGAGCCACTCGAGGCCGAGCGCCCCGCCGGCGATCCCGGCACCCGTCGTGAACCCGGGCATCCCCTCGGCGGTCCCATCGGATGCGTCGTCCGTTTCGTTCCCGTCCCCGCCACCGTCGGTATCGTCCGCACCGGTCGTCCCATCGGCGTCTTCATCGTCGGCGTCGACGTCCGCGTCGCTTTCGTTGGCTTCGTCGTCGCTTTCGTCAGCGTCGGTCGTGTTATCGTCCGCAGATCCGTCGCCTTCGTCGGTGCCGTCAGTCCCGTTGCCGCCGTCCTCGCCCGGTTCGTACTCCGCGTCCTCGCCGGCCTCGTCACCGTCGGATTCCGACTCGTTCGTTTCGTTGCCGTTCGCGTCGGTATCCGTTTCGTCGCCGTCCGCGTCGTCCACCCGATCGCTACCGTCCGTTTCGTCGGATTCCTGCTCGTCCGCTTGCCCCTCGGTTTCCTCGTCCCCCGCCTCCTCGTCCGGTTCGTCCTCGTCGTCGGCTTCCTCGTCGGCCGTTTCCTGCCGGAGCGCGACGAGCCCGTTCTCACCGGTCGTGTAGAGCGTGTCCTCGGTGACGGCGTACCACTCCGCCAGCGCGTCGACGTCGACGACCGGATGGGTGAACTCCCACCGTTCGCTGCCGTCCGCGAGGTCGAATCCGAACACCGCACGTTCGTTGTACCCGGGGTAGTACGGAACGACGATCGTGTCCCCGACGATCGAAGGGTCCCGCCAGCCGGTCGTTCCGCCGACCTGCTCCCAGCCCTCGCCCGTCTCGTAGTTGTGAATCCGGAGCGCGTCGCGACTGACGGCGACTCGAGTCTCGGCGGTCGCCGCGGGTGCGAACACGTTCGGAACCGCGTCGACGCGGTCGCCGGTCGCCGCGTCGACGACCGGGAAGTCGTCTTCGGGGCTTCCGCTGACGTACACGCGCTCGGCGGTCGCCGCGATCCCGGAGAACGAGAGCCCGCCGTAGTCGCGTCGCCAGTGGGTCCACTCGGTCTCGCCGTCGGCGGCGTCGAACGCGGCACACCCCGCGTCGCCGGCGACGGCGTATACGAGTCCGTTCGCGACGGCGACGGGCGCGGACCCGAAGGACGCGACGTGACTTTGAGGTTCCGCCGCGACCTCGTCCACCGTTTCCTCGAGTTCGACCGTCTCCCGGCTCCAGCGCACCGAGCCGTTGGTCAGGTCGAACGCGAACAGCGACTCCTCGGCGACGACGTAACCCGTCCCGTCGGCGACGGTCGGGCTCGTCACCGCCGGTTCGTGGTCGGCGGTCGTCTCGTCGAACGTCTCGCTCCAGCGGACGGTACCGGTGTCGGCCTCGAGCACGGTCAGTTGTTCGCCGCCGACGACGACGCGATCGCCGACGACCGCCGGCGTTCCACCGGCGCCGATCTCCTCGCTTTCCCACAGCACCGATCCGTCGGCGTCGTCGAGGGCGTGGACCGCCGCCCAGCTCAACCGGTTCCTCACCGGCACCAGCGATCACCGCTACCACACCGCCCTATGGCTGACAGCGAACACCGGGATGCGGCGCTGCGAGATCCTCGGACTCCGCTGGGGCGACGTCGACCTCGACCGGGAGCTGCTGTGCGTCACCCGATCACTCGTCTCGGTCGTCTACGAGCTCCACGAGACCCGCGGCAAGTCACGCACCGCA
>NZ_JBLRWX010000175.1:0-3825 GCF_047921035.1 Natronococcus sp. | reverse complement strand
TTTACTGTGCACATAGATGATTGTATTGCACTCAGACGTTCCGGGGTCGCTCGCTGCGCTCGCGTCCCGGGCTGCGACTGGTCTCGTTCAAATCCCACCGTCGACGATAATTTGCGCCGCTCGCGAGTTTGCTCGCGGCGCAGAATTATGGACTCGCTGGGATTTGAACCCAGGGCCTCTTCCTTGCGAAGGAAGCGATCTACCACTGATCTACGAGCCCGCGACCGTTTCTACCCGTGGTTTCTACTTGTAGCTTGCGTTTCGGAAACGACGTGGGCCGCGAGCACACGCGACGCCCCTCGAGCCAGACCTCCCACACTCCCGACCTCGAGCCACCCCCAAGACGATCACGCCGTCGAGCCGGCTCGAGCCGTCCTCGAGCGCACGTCCAGCACGCCGGCCCGACCAGCGAGCAGGCCGAGCAGGAACCCGGTGAAGTGGGCGATCAGGGCGACGCCGGGCGCGCCCGTTGCGATCGTGATCACGGCCGCGAGGACGACGAAGACGGCCACGGCGGCCCACCGCGGAACCTCGACGACCGACGCGAACGCATCCGAGAGGCGGTTGCCGGCGATCAGGTAGCCCGCCAGCGCGAACACCGCGCCGCTGGCGCCCAGCACGGCGGTCGGGTCGCCGACGCCGATCGAGGCGAAGAAGCTGCTCGTCACCACCTGCGTGATTCCGGCGAGCGCCCCCGTAACGAGGAAGAACGTATGGAAGCGCAGCCGCGTCGTCGCGCGGGCGATCGGCCAGCCGAACAGCACGAGCCCGACGCTGTTCGAGAGCAGGTGGCCGAGCCCGCTGTGGGCGTAGACGCTGGTGACGATCGTCCAGGGGTTCGCGGTCAGCGGCGGCCCGAGGACGAACAGCCCGGCCATCAACCCGGCGCTGATAACTGCGGCGACGGTCTGGGCGGCGAGCACGACCACGAAGATGAGCAGCACCTCGAGGATGGGACCGCCGGAGCGGGAGTCGGTATCGGAGCGACGGCGCGAACGGGTCACCATACTCCCGGTATGGGATACAGTGGTAAAAGTTCACGCGGCCTACATTCGCCTGCCACGACGGTACCGCGGCTAACGGGGCGTGATAAAACGGAAAATCCGCAGTCGAGATCAGTCCTCGAGGACGATCTCGATCGAAACGTCGTTCGGCACCTGGATGCGCATGAGCTGGCGGAGTGCGCGTTCGTCGGCGTCCAGATCGATCAGGCGCTTGTGGACGCGCATCTCCCAGTGCTCCCACGTCGCGGTGCCCTCGCCGTCAGGCGACTTCCGGGTCGGCACCTCGAGGGTCTTCGTCGGCAGCGGGATCGGACCGCTCAGGTTGACGCCGGTGTTGCTCGCGATCTCGCGGACGTCGTCACAGATGTCGTCCAGGTCCTCCGGACTGGTGCCCGCGAGTCGAACGCGTGCCTGCTGCATTTATTCGTTGACCTCGAGGACCTTGCCGGCCGCGATGGTCTGACCCATGTCGCGGATGGCGAAGCTCCCGAGTTCGGGAATCTCGCTGGACGGCTCGATGCTGAGGGGCTTCTGCGGTCGGATCGTGACCACAGCAGCGTCACCCGACTGGATGAAGTCGGGGTTCTCCTCGGCGACCTCGCCGCTGGCGGGGTCCATCTTCTTGTCGATGGACTCGATCGTACAGGCGACCTGTGCCGTGTGGGCGTGGAAGACCGGCGTGTAGCCGGCCGTGATCACGGACGGGTGCTGCATGACGACGACCTGGGCCTGGAACGTCTCGGCGACGCTCGGCGGGTCGTCGGCGGGGCCACAGACGTCACCGCGGCGGATGTCGTCCTTGCCGATGCCGCGGACGTTGAATCCGACGTTGTCACCGGGCTCGGCCTTGGGGACCTCCTCGTGGTGCATCTCGATCGTCTTGACCTCGCCGCCCACGTCGCTGGGCTGGAAGGAGACATCGTCGCCGACGTTCATGATACCGGTCTCGATACGTCCGACTGGGACGGTACCGATGCCGGAGATCGTGTAAACGTCCTGGATCGGGAGTCGGAGCGGCGCGTCCGTCGGCGGCTCCGGCTCCGGCAGGTCGTTCAGGGCCTCGAGCAGGGTACGGCCGTCGTACCACGGCGTGTTCTCGGACTCCTCGGCGATGTTGTCGCCCTCGAACGCCGAGATCGGGATGAACGAGGCGCCGTCGGTCTGGAACTGAACCTGCTTGAGCAGCTGGTTGACTTCCTCGACGACCTCGTCGAAGGTGTCCTCCTTGTAGTCGACAACGTCCATCTTGTTGACGCCGATGATCAGCTCGTCGATACCCAGGGTACGGGCCAGGAAGACGTGCTCCTGGGTCTGGGGTGCGACACCGTCGTCGGCGGCGACGACGAGAACGGCGTTGTCGGCCTGGCTCGCGCCAGTGATCATGTTTTTGACGAAGTCACGGTGACCAGGACAGTCAACGATAGTGAACTCGTACTCTTCGGTCGAGAACTCCTGGTGGGCGATGTCGATAGTGACACCGCGCTCTCGCTCCTCCGCGAGGTTGTCCATGACGTAGGCGAACTCGAAGCCGCCTTTGCCCTTCTCTTCCGCTTCTTCGCGGTGCTGTTCAATGACGTGCTCTGGTACGCTTCCCGTCTCGTAGAGGAGGCGTCCCACGAGCGTACTCTTCCCGTGGTCAACGTGACCGATGATGGCCAGGTTCTGGTGTCGTTTGTCGCTCATTGTTGTAGCTCACGCGCAAAGGCGCTTATGTCGGTATCTTTTGCTCGTTGCGGTTAAAACCATTTCGAAAGCGTATTCGACCGAACCCGACGCCGGCTTGCGGTTTGTGTCTCGTACGCACGATTTCGATTACCGGACGACGGCGTCGAGGTGAGGGGAGTCGAACGCGCCGAACGACCGTCGACCGACGATACCGGAGTGCAGCGGCTCGCAGACGGCGACTACAGCTCCGGCAGTCGACCGACGTCCGACAGCACCGCCGTCGCGGTCTCGGGACCGCCCGCGCCCCGACCGCTGTTGTGGAGGCTGCCCGCGTGCTTGGTCTCGAGCTGGACGATGTTTCGCGTCCCCGTCACCGCGAGCGCGCCGTTTTCGGGGACGAGTCGCGGCCCGACGCGGACTCCCTCGCGGGAGGCCTCGCCGATGAGCCGGATGGTGCGGCCGTCCTCGGCCGCGAGTTCGAGCGCGCTGCCGGGAATGTCCTGAATGCCCTCGACGGTCGCGTCCTCGAGCGAGAACCCGCCCTCGGCGAGCACGTTCGCAAGGATGACGAACTTCAGGGCGGCGTCGGTGCCGTCGACGTCGAACGTCGGATCGGCCTCCGCCACCCCGAGGTCCTGGGCCTCCGCGAGCACGTGCTCGTAGTCCAGCCCCTCCGCGGCCATGCGCGTGAGGATGAAGTTCGCGGTGCCGTTGAGGACGCCCCGAACCGCAGTCACCGCCTGGGGGGTGCAGTCCTCGATCGTCGACAGCACCGGGATGGCGCCGCCCACCGTGGCCTCGAAGCGGATCGAACCCGCGCTGTCGGCCTCGAGCGCACGCAGCTCCTCGTAGCGCTCGGCGACGGGTCCCTTGTTCGCTAACACGACGTGGTGGTCGGTCTCGAGCGCGCGCTCGACGTGGGTGAAGCCGGGTTCGGCGTCGCCCAGCGTTGTCGGCGTCGCCTCGACGAGCACGTCGTAATCAGTCTCGAAGAGCGTCGCGGGGTCGGCGGTGCCGACGGGGTCGCCCCCGGCCTTGCGCTCGAGCGCGCGCTCGACGTCGATCCCGCCGGCGTCGACGGCCGCGCCGCTCGAGTCGGCGATCGCGACGACCTCGTGGCCGTACTCGCCGGCCAGGTCGGCGACCGACCGGCCGA
>NZ_JBLRWX010000174.1:0-3862 GCF_047921035.1 Natronococcus sp. | reverse complement strand
AGAGAGACGCGCTGTCGCGCGTCTCGGACGGCTGTTCGCCCAGTAGAAACTGCGAGCGAAGCGAGCAGTTTGCATCTGTACGTAACAAATCGACCGCTTCAGACGGACAGACACGACCGAACGAAACCCGTACTATCCTGGTAACGGACCGTCAGGAAACGATCGTTTTCCTCGCTCCGGAGAAGCGACAGGTGCTGCTGGTTGTCGGCCCCTTATCCGACCGGCTGTAATTAGATATAATTAGCCATGCTCGAGCGAGCCGACGCGATCCTGGCCGCAATTCCGCTGCTTTCGATGAGCGGGCTCGCCCTCCAGACGGCGATCGCGGCGACGGGGCTCGGAACCGGGCTGCTCGCCGCGCCGCTGGCCCCGGCCGGCCCGGTCGCCGCGCTCGCGCTCGTCTTCCGCGAACTGCTGGCAGGCCCCGTCGCCGAACGCGCCGCTGACGAGTAGCCCTAACTCAACAGGTTTAAGAATCCAGTAGCGATAGATAGCGGTACTATGGGTAACCAAAAAGTCGGCAGCGCGGGCCGTTTTGGCGCACGCTACGGTCGCGTCGCTCGACGCCGCGTCAGCGAGATCGAAGACGACATGGAAAACGCCGAGGTCGACGGCGACAGCGTCACCCGCGTCGGCACTGGCATCTGGAAGAACGACGAGACCGGCGAGGTCTTCACCGGCGGCGCCTACCGCCCGGAGACCCCCGCGGGTCGCACCGTCCAGCGCTCGATCCGAGCCGCGCTGGCCGAAGACGAATAACGGTCTCTCACTCTCTACGCATGAGCTACAAGTGCTCCCGCTGTAAACGCGACGTGCAGCTCGACGAGTACGGCGGCGTTCGGTGTCCCTACTGCGGCCACCGCGTCCTCCTGAAGGAACGCAGCCGCGACGTCAAGGAAGTCGACGTCCGGTAACGTGACCCCCCACGGCGCGACCCTCGAGTTCGAGTACGACGACCCGGCTCGAGCGCGCCTCGTCGCCGACTCCGTCGCCCGCGAGGTCGGCGAGATCGACGACGATCGGTCGCGAACTACTATCGAACGCGAGGAGTCGGTCGTCCGCCTCGAGATCGAAGCGGCGGATCCGGTCGCGCTTCGTGCGGCGCTGAACACGTGGTTCTCGCTTGTCGACGTCGCCGAGCGAACCGCCAAGGTCGGCGACCGGCTGCGGTCGCGCCCGGACACGTAGCAGTCGTCGGCCGGCCGTTTTTCCCTCCGGTCCGCGAAGGACCGCGGTATGGCAACGGATTCGGGAGCGGGAAGCGGCCGACGCGTGCTGCTGGCCGGCGGGACCGCCGGGTTCGGGTTCGGCGCGGTTATCGACGTCGTGATCTTCCACCTGACGCTGCAGACCCACCACCTGCTGTCGGGCATCTACGACCCCTACAGCCTCGACGGGATGCGGACGAACGTCATGTTCGACGGCCTCTTCCTGCTGGGAACGCTCGGAATCATGAGCGTCGGGCTCGGGCTCACCTGGCGGCTCGTCAACGGCGCCGACGCGCGGTTCTCGACGCGGTACCTGATCGGCTCCGTCGTCGTCGGGGCGGGCGTCTTCAACGTCTTCGACGGCGTCGTCAGCCACTACGTGCTCGACCTGCACAACGTCGTCCACGGCACCGAGGCCTGGAACCCTCACTGGCTCGCGGTGAGCGTCCTCATGCTCGCCGTCGGGGCCGTCCTGGTCCGCAGCGCGGACGGCCACCTCGCTCGAGCCGACTGACCGAGTTCACTCGACCGCTACCGTCGCGGGCTCGAGGTCGAAAAACGCCGTCTCGTACCCCTCGTGGCGCGAGAGCTGCGGGGGCGAGTCGACGACCACCGCTAGCTCCTCGATCCCCTCGAGACGCTCGTCCTCGAGGGTGCCACCGTAGTGGTGGCCCAGATCGGCATCGAGTCGCTCCGCGAGTCGGACTGTCTCGCCGAGCGAGCCGTCCCGGACCGGGGCGATCGACAGTCCTGCGAGTGGGACCGGGAACCGGTTGTGTCGCGTGCGTGCGCTCACGACGACGGCGCCTCCGTCTCCACCGGCCGACTCGCTCTCGAGGGTCCCGACACCGAACTCGAGATCCCCGCTGTGGGCGGTTCCGAACCACGCCTCGGTGGCAGCCTCGAGGTCGGCTCCCGGCTCGTGGTCGCCGTGATCGTGCGCCATCGGCTCGACCGCCCCGCTCTCGCCGCGGCCCTCGTCCTCGTCGATCAGCCGTCGGTCGAGCGATTCGATCTCGTCGGCCGCGTACTCGAACTCGAGGTCGACGGTTCGCGGACTCTCGAGGCGGTCGGCGAGGGCCCCGGAGGCGTCGACGCTCGTCGGTTCGACCCGAACGGTCGCGGCGTGGGGGCCGTCCTCGCCCAGCGGGACGTTGTCGCCGTAGTGAAACCCCATCCGCTGGGAGAGCATCGGCCACAGGGTGCGTTCGTCGATTCGCTCCTCGCGGCTGCGGATCGTCGTCGACACCGACGTCGGAACCGAAAGTCCGGTCTCGGCGTCGGTGGCCGCCGCCATCAGGTGGACGTCGTGGTGGTCCCGCACGTCCGCGCGCGACCGCTCGTCGCCGGCCATCGTCCAGAACGAGTGGGGCCGCATCGCCGACAGGGAGACCTCGAGGCCGTCGACGGTCGCAGTGCCGAGTTGGAGCATCTCGTCGACCTTCGGCGGCACGTAGACGCCGTCGGGCGGATCGACGACGAGTTCCCGCCAGGCGTCCTCTCGCTCGAGGGTCTCGAGGCAGCCGGCCGTCAGGGACAGCGCGCTGGAGAGGGCACCGACCGCGAGGAGGTCGCGACGTCGCATTATCGGAGGGACGCCCGCGAGAGGAATAGGCGTCGAGGTTGCACGCTCAACTGCGGCTCGCGCGAGGGTGCGACAGCGAGGCGACGGAGACGGGAGCGGTCCCGATAGAAGACAAAGCTTGGCTTTATCAGTCCGGAGGGCGACGGTCGAGATATGCAAGGAAACCTGCCGCCGGAAGCACAGGAGAAGATCGAGCAGCTCCAGGGTCTTCAGGAGACCGCACAGGAAGTCGCCGTCCAGAAACAGCAGGCCGAGACGAACCTCGAGGAAGCCGAGAGCGCCCTCGACGAGCTCGACAACATCGACGAGGACACCACGATGTACCGCAACGTCGGCGAACTGTTCGTCGAGACCGACTACGACACGGCCGAGGACGACCTCGAGGAGAAGGTCGACTCCCTCGAGATCCGCCTCGAAACCCTCGAAAAGCAGGAGGAGCGCGTCCAGGAGCAGTTCGAGGATCTCCAGGGCGAGCTCGAGGAACTGCTCGGCGGCGCGGGCGGCGGCATGGGCGGCCCGGCCGGTCCGGGCGGTCCCGGCGCCGGCGGCGCGTAAATGTCGACCGAGGAGCCGACCGACGAGGAGGTCGTCCAGACCGCGTCCGACGCGGCGGAGGGACTGATCTTCTCCCGGTACAAGCAATCGGAGGTTCGGGACTACGACGTGACGGTCGTCTTCGAGGACGGCGTCCTCGAGGTCGACGTCTACCTGAACGCGCCCGACGACGAGGCCGACCCGGAACAGGTCGCCGACGACGCCGCCCTCGCCGCGCGCGAGGCCGTCGACGAGCTGTTCGGGGAGTAAGGTATCCGGCCCGCTTTTCGCGACGATTCCGTTCCGAGCAGCCGCGTTTCCGGGGTGCTGTGCCACAGACACCACCGCAACCGATTAGTGGCGCGCCCGGCAAGCTCACACCACAGCAGATGGAGATCGTTTTCGCCCGGTGAGTCGGGCTCGCCCCCGTCGTCGGCGGTTCGGCCGGCGGCGACGCGGCCCCCGATCCCCGCTCGTTTCGTCCGGCACGGACTCGAGCCGGAGCCACGCAGTACTCGCAGTTACAGACCTACAT
>NZ_JBLRWX010000173.1:0-3902 GCF_047921035.1 Natronococcus sp. | reverse complement strand
GGTGTCTCGACGGAGAAGCCGTTGTGGGTCCGTGAACACTCCTGTCCCGCCTGCGGGTTTGAGGCGGACAGGGACGCGAACGCGGCGTGGAACATTCTTTCTCGCGCTCTGCAAGACGTAGGAGTGGGATACTCCGAATCAACGTCCTCAGAATCGCACGGCGATTCTGATGTGCGGACGAGAGCAGAGCTCTCGTCAACGCCTGTGGAGACTGCGCTCCCTGTGGATACGTCCGTATCTGCAAAGCGCGTCGTCGAAGCAGGAAGCCCTACCCTCAAGGAGCGAACGGCGTCAACCGTGAGCGAGTAGGGTAGGGTAGTTCACTGAACTGCTTGAAGGAGAGACTATGACTGGAAAACAGGCGGTGCTAATAGTTGCTGTCTGGATGGGAGCCACCGCCGTCTTCGGAATAATCTCCTACATTATTGTGTTCGTGATTATGGGGTCTTGATTATCTCATCCCTGCCAGCACCCAGTTCTTCGGGAACGACCCACCGCTCGAGGATCTCGAATCCGGCGGTTCGCGACTGCTTCCGTTCCGTCTCCGCGCCGGCGGTGTCCCAGCCGTCTCGAGGCCGCTCTCGACCCGGCCGGATTCTCGCCGATCCACTCGTTCGTCCCGTCGCGAACTCGTCAGCTACCGCCCGCCGTACCACTCGGCGAACGCCTCGAGCGCCCGCCCGCGGTGGGAGATGGCGTTTTTCTCCTCGGTGTCCATCTCCGCGAACGTCTTCCCGTTGTACTCGAAGATCGGATCGTAGCCGAATCCGCCCTCGCCCCGTGGGGCGACGAGAGTGCCCGCGACCGAACCCTCGAACGTCTCCGTTCGCTTCCCGTCGGCGTAGGCGAGCACCGTCCGGAACCGCGCCCGCGTGCTCTCCTCGTCGCCCGCGAGTCGCCAGACCCGCTCGATCCCGAGGGTGTCCTCGACGTAGGCCGAGTACGGGCCCGGAAAGCCGTCCAGCGCCTCGACGAACAGCCCCGTGTCGTCGACCAGCACCGGCTCCCCGCTCCCGAGTTCGGCGTAGGCCTCCTCGGCCCCGCGGGTGACGATCTCCTCGAGCGAGTCGCTCTGGAGTTCGGCGTAGTCGTAGTCGACCTGTTCGACGGTGTCGATCCCCTCGAGGTAGTCGCGGGCCTCCGCAATCTTGCCCTCGTTGCCCGTGACGAATCGGACGGTCATGTACGACAAACCGTCCAGGTGCGCCAAAGCCTCGTCGGTCCCTCGCCGCGAACACCGCCAGCGTCGGACACTCGGTCGACCGCCACTCGCAACACTTTCGTCGGTGTGCTGATTTACTCGGCGTGTGAGTAATACTGACACCGTCCGGCTCGGGGTAGTCGGACTCGGATTCATGGGACAGACCCACGCGACCAACGCCGAAACGCTCGGCCACGAGGTCGCCGCGGGTGCGGATCTCGTCGAGTCGGCCCGCGAGGAGTTCGCGGAGACCTACGGCGCGACGACCTACGAGGGGTTCGACGCGATGTACGACGCCGAGGATCTCGACGCGGTCGCGGTCTCGACGCCCAACGCCTTCCACGAGGAGGCGGTCGTCGCCGCCCTCGAGCGCGGGTACGACGTCTTCTGCGAGAAGCCCCTGGCGAGCGACCTCGAGAGCGCCGAGCGGATCGCCGACGCGGCGGCCGACGCCGACGGTTTCTGTATGGTGAACTTCCACAACCGCGTCTCGACGGCGACGGAGGTGTTCAAGGACCACCAGGCGGAGGGGTTCTTCGGCGAGATCACCCACGTCGACGCGAACTACGTCCGCCGGCGGGGCATTCCCGGCGTCGGCTCGTGGTTTACGAACCGCGAGCTGTCGGGTGGCGGCGCCGTCGTCGACATCGGCGTCCACGCGATCGACTTCGCGCTGTACCTGATGGGCTACCCCGACGTCGAGGAGGTGTTCGCCGTCACGCGCACGGAGTTCGGCCACCGCGAGGACTACGTCGACCCCGGCGACTGGTACGACGAGACGGACGAAGCCGTCTTCGACGTCGAGGACTCGGCGACGGCGATGATCCGCTGTGCGGACGATCGAACGATCTCGCTCGAGGTCACCTGGGCGGCCAACCAGGCCGAGACGAACGACTTCGTCGTCCGCGGTACCGAGGCGGGCGCGGAACTCGAACTCGGTGGCGAGGAACTGACGCTCTACCAGGCCGGCACGCAGGGGACCGACCACCTGTTCGACTCCACGCTGACGGGGGGGTCGCTCGACCGAACGGGCTGGGAGGGAAGCGACGAGCAGTTCCTCGAGGCCGTCCGGACGGGCGAACCGCCGGCGCTGAACACGGCCGAGCACGCCCTGACGGTCCAGCGCGTGATCGACGCGATCTATCGCTCCGGCGAGGAAGGGACGTCGGTATCGATCGAGTAGAGCGCGTTCGCGTCGGCTGCGATCAGCGCTGGGAGTCCCGCAGGATCAGCGGGCCGATCGCCAGCGTCCGTTTTGCTGCCGTCGCAACCCGCATGATATACGAGGTCAACAGGAAGAACGGGACGAGCGTGATCGTAAACGTCACGCCGACGAGCCAGAGCAGCGTCTCGATGCCCAGGATCCGCCCGGTGACCGTCGCCGTGTCGACGAACACCAGCATCATTCCCGAGACCAGCAGCGCCGGAATCGCCGCATAGAGGATGAACCGCGAGAGGTTGATCAGTTCCCACTGGAAGTACAGCGTCTTGACGTGCTCTCGAGCGGGACCGAACATCGCGAATGAGGTCCGGAGATCCTCGAGGGCGTCGCGTTGCTCCTCGTCGATATCGTCCTCGTAGTCGGCGATCAGGCGCTCGATCTGGAAGATCTTCCAGGAGTAGTTGTAGTCCATCGAGGCGTAGACGACGTCGAACGTGCCGAACTTGGCGCCGTCGAGCTCCTCGCGAACGGTTTCGGCGTTACCCGTGATACTGTCGACGAACTCGTCGATCTCGTTTTTGAGGTCGTCGTTGTCGGTCGACTCCATGACCTCGTCAAGCCGTTCGGCGCGTTGCTGGGTCGCGTCGACGATCTCGCGGAGAAACGCCGACGGATCGGCTGGCGCCGGTTTGCCGGTGAGCTCCTTGATGTAGCCGCGGAAGTCCATCGTCTCGCTCATCCGCGTCCGCTGCTCGCCGAGCGGGCCGTTCTCCTGGGAGATGATCAGCTGGCTGATGGTGACGACGAGGGTGACGCCGGTGATCAGCGCGCCGATCATCTGCGTGTACAGCGATTCGATGACGGCTCGTTCCTGAAGCAGGTCCGAGAGCGTCGGGTCGAGGAGGCTCCCGAGCATGAACAGCACGAAAAACCCGACCGCGAGCACGCCGGTGACGAGCTGTCGGTTCGCACCGACGATCAGCCAGAGCTTGAGCTTGCTTTCGTCGGCCCGCTCGCGCATCGTGTCGCCGGTGCTGACCTGGTCCTCGTCGGCGTTCTCGCCGTCACTCATCGTCCCCACCTTCGGCCGGTCGTTTGAAGACGAGGTACTTCGTGCCGCCGCCGGTGTACTCGATCGTGCTGACGAGTTCCCAGCCGTCCTGGCCGAGTTCGTTCAACAGTTCCTTCGGATCGCTCGCCTCCTCCATCGTCGCCGCGCGGGGCGGACGAACCGTCTCGTACTCCCAGACGGTTCCCCTGTCCGGTGCCATACTCGTATATCGGAGATCCGCCGAAAAAGGGTTCGCGTTGCTACCACGTGGTCGGGACGGGCGAAATCGACCGCCGACGGACCGGTCGTCCGCGCGCGGCGAGAAGCAGTCATACGGTTTACTGTAAGTCATTACCGTCGCAACCGCGACCCGTGCGGCGGTTGCGCCGGTAAATCGGTACAGCAATCCGTATCAGTCGTCGTCGACGATGACCTCTACCGGCTCGTCCTCGGTGCCCTCCGTCCCCTCGGTGACGCCCTGCTGTTCC
>NZ_JBLRWX010000172.1:0-3960 GCF_047921035.1 Natronococcus sp. | reverse complement strand
ACAACTGCAACGATTTACACACTGATCGCACAGCTGTCGTGCGATCAGGTGTGCATTGACTTGCAGTGGCTACTATAGCTCACTTCCCCTCGAACTCCGGCTCCCCGTCGCCCATGAACGCCGTGATCCCCTCCATCAGGTCGTCGGTCGCCATCAGCTGACCGAACGCCGACGCCTCGTACTCGAGACCGGCGTCGGTATCGTGGCGGCCAGCGAGCATCGCACGCTTGGTGTACTTCGTCGCGATCGGCGGCCCGCCGGCGAGGTTGGCGGCCAGTTCGAACGCTCGTTCCTCGAGGTCGGCGTTGTCGACGACGTCGCTGACGAAGCCGAACCGCTTCATCTCGTCGGCCTCGTAGCGCTCGGCCGTGAGGATGATCTCCTTGGCCGGTCCCTCTCCGATGAGGTTCGCCAGGCGCTGGGTACCGCCCCAGCCGGGGATCAGTCCGAGGTCGAGTTCGGGCTGACCGAACTCGGAGCGTTCGCTCGCGATCCGGATGTCCGCACACATAGAGAGTTCCATCCCGCCGCCGAGACAGTAGCCGTCGATACCCGCTACGACCGGCAGTTCCGAAGACTCGAGTTTACCGAACACGGACTGACCCTGCTTCGAGAGTTCGACGGCACCGATCGGGTCCGCACCCCCGGCGGCCATGCTCTGGACGTCCGCGCCCGCGGAGAACGCGCGGTCGCCTTCGCCGACGATGAGGATCGAGCGAACCTCGTCGTCGTCCTCGAGGATTTCGACAGCTTGCGCGAGCTCTTCGAGCAAGTCGTCGCTGATGGTGTTCATCCGGTGTGGCCGATCGAGGACGATCTGTCCGACCATCTCCCCGGGGTACTCGACGCGGATCGCGTCGAACGCGACCTCGTCGTCGTCCTCGCCGGTCTCGTAGAATCCACCCTCGCTCGCGCGCTCCTCGAGGTAGTCGGCGGGCGCGTAGCGCTCGTGGCCCGTCGCCTCGTAGGCGTCCTCGAGGGCCTCGAGTGCGTTCTCGAGGCCGAACTCGTCGGCCAGCTTGACGGGGCCGTCGGGGAAGCCCGCGCCGAGCTGGGTCGCCTCGTCGATCGATTCCGGCGGGGCGACGTCGCCGCCGATCAGCTTCGCGGCCTCGTTGGCCATCGTGGCGACGAGTCGCTCCTCGACGAGGTCGGACCCCTCGTCGGTCGGGATATCGGCGCCGTCGCCGTCCTCGTAGTCGTAAAAGCCCTTTCCGGTCTTCTTGCCCAGCTCCTCGTTCTCGACCTTGCGCTCGAGCAGCGGGCAGGGCTCGTAGGCCTCGCCGAGGACCTCGTGCATGTACTCCAGCACGTGGTAGCTGACGTCGTTGCCGACCTGGTCGCCGAGTTCGAAGCTGCCCATCGGCAGTCCCATTCCGTACTTGGTCGTCGAGTCGACCTCGGCGATGGTGGCCTCGCCCTCCTCGACGAGCCAGCAGGCCTCGTTCATCAGCGGGACGAGGATGCGGTTGACGATGAAGCCGGGCGAGTCCTTGTGGACGCGTACGGGCGACTTGTCGAACGCCTCGGCCAGCGCCTCGACGACCTCGAGGGTCTCCTCGTCGGTCTCGGCGCCCGAGATCACTTCGACCAGCGGCATCCGAACCGGCGGGTTGAAGAAGTGCATCCCGCAGAACCGCTCCGGTCGCTCGGTGACGTCCGCGAGTTCGGTGATCGAGAGGCTCGAGGTATTGGTCGCGAAAATGGCCCGGTCGGGCGCGACCTCCTCGAGTTCCCCGTAGACGTCCTTCTTGATCTCCATCTTCTCGGGGACGGCCTCGATGACGATATCGGCGTTTCCGCAGGCTTCCTCCATGTCGACCAGCGGCGTCACGCGCTCTAAGGCGGCGTCGGCTTCCTCCTGAGAGAGCTGGTCGTTCTCGGCGAGTTTGTTCAGCGACCACTCGATCTGGTCGTAGCCGTCCCGGACGAACTCCTCTTTGATATCGCGCATGGCGACGTCGTAGCCGGCCATCGCGGCGACCTCCGCGATACCGTGTCCCATGTTGCCCGCTCCAAGAACTGCGACGGTGTTGATATCGTCTATCTCCATAGTATCGTATGCAGTGCGGACCCGTTTGAACGTTTCCCTCTTTCGTAAATGAAACTACAGTTCCGTTTACTTCCGGTTACAAACACCTTTACCCGATCGTAGATAACTATCGTCCATGGAATTCGGGCTCTCCGAAGAACAGCAACAGATCCGCGACGAGGTCACGCGATTCGCGGAAAACGAGATCGTTCCCGTCGCCCAGGAGTACGACGAGGAGGAAAAGTACCCCCACGACGTCATCGATAAGGCCGCCGAGATGGGGCTGACCGGCGCCTACATCCCGATGGACTACGGCGGGGCCGGCTACTCCATCCTCGACACCGCGATCATCACCGAGGAGCTGTTCTCCTACGACCCCGGGATCGCGCTCTCGATCGTCTCGACCTCGTTCGGCTGCGAGGCGATCATGAACTTCGGGACCGAAGACCAGAAGGAACGGTTCCTCGAGCCCGTCGCGATGGGCGAGAAAATCTCGGGTGCGGCGATCTCCGAGCCCGACACCGGCTCCGACGTCTCCTCGGTCTCGACGCAGGCCGAGAAGGACGGCGACGAGTGGGTGGTAAACGGGAACAAGATGTGGATCACCAACGGCACCGTCGGCGACTTCTTCGTCGTGCTCTGTGAGACCAACCCCGAGGCCGAGGGACGGTACAACGGGTTCAGCCAGATCGTCGTCGAGTCCGACCGCGACGGCTTCTCGGCCGACAAGATCACCGGCAAGCTCGGAATCCGAGCCTCCGACACCGCCGAACTCGTCTTCGACGACGTCCGCGTTCCCGAGGAGAACCTCATCGGGACGAAAGACGCCGCGTTCATGCAGCAGATGCAGTTCTTCGACGAGACTCGGACCGCCGTCGCGGCCCAGGGCGTCGGTATCGCGAAGGGTGCGACCCGCGCCGCCCTCGAGTACGCCCAGGACCGCGAGCAGTTCGGCCAGTCGATCTCGGAGTTCCAGGCGATCCAGCACAAACTCGCCGAGATGGCGACCGACACCGAGGCCGCCCGCAACCTGACCTACAAGTCCGCCTGGAAGGTCGACCAGGGCGAGGACATCACCAAGCTCGCCTCGATGGCCAAGGAGTACGCCTCCCGGGTCGCCGTCGACGTCGCCGACGAGGCCGTCCAGATCCACGGCGGCGCCGGCTACGTCAACGACTTCCCCGTCGAGCGGTTCTACCGCGACGCGAAGATCACCCAGATCTACGAGGGAACCAGCGAGATTCAGAAGAACGTCATCGCCCGCGAGATGCTCGGGAAGGGTTTCTAACACGTAGCTCTCCCGTCGCTCCGATCCGAGTCGGTCCCTCGGTACGCTTTTCCCGTTCTCCGCTCACACTCCTTCTATGCGCGACGATCTCACGGTATCCGAGTCGACGGTCGGAACGGCCTGCGGGGAGGTGGCCCTGCCGCGGATGGGGCTCATCGAACAGCGCTGGGAGACGGACCCGATTCCGCCCGACGCGGTCGCTGCCGAGGCGGCCGCGGCGGTCGAAGACCTCGAGCTCGAGGACGTCCCCGCAGGCGGCGAGGTCGCCGTCGGGGCGGGAAGTCGCGGCATCGCCAACCTCCCCGAAATCGTCGACGGCGTCGTCACTGGATTGCGGGAGCGAGGGTACGAGCCGTTCGTCTTCCCGGCGATGGGGAGCCACGGCGGGGCGACCGCGGAGGGGCAACGCGAGAAGCTCGCGACGCTGGGCGTCACGGAGGAGGAGATCGGTTGTGAGATCCGGGCGACGATGGACGTCGTCACGGTCGGCGAGACGCCCGAACGCGAGGTCCCGGTGTACGCCGACGCCCACGCCGTCGAGGCCGACGCCATCGTCCCGGTCAACCGCATCAAACCCCACACCGACTTCGGCGGGGAGGTAGAGAGCGGGCTCTCGAAGATGCTCGTCATCGGGATGGGG
>NZ_JBLRWX010000171.1:0-4026 GCF_047921035.1 Natronococcus sp. | reverse complement strand
TCGTGACGCCGGCGTCCCGGCAAACCGCCGCGGCCTCGTCGGCGACCGGACCGTCGACGGTACCCGCGGTGACGATGCCGACCGTCGCGTCGAGGGACGGCTGCTCTGCGTCGGCCGTGCGAACGAGGACGGTCGTGCTCCAGCGCTCGAGGGTCGCGTCGGGAAAGGACTCGAGCAGGGTCGATTCCAGGGCCTCGATCTGGGCGTCGTCGGCCCGGGTGATCAGCGCCCGGCCGGTCGTCTCGAGGGCGGTCTCGGCGAGGGCGACGACCTGCGGGGCGGACTTGCCCGCCGCGAAGATGCCTTCCGGAATACCGCGACGTTGCTGGCGAGCCGCGTCGAACCGTCCCGCCTCGCCGGTGACGTAGCCGTTGAGTTCGGCCTCGGCCTCCGCCGGCGACAGCGAGCCGTCGGCGACGGCCTCGAGGAGTTCGCGCATACCCGAACTGGGGGATCGATCTACTCGAATCCGTCGACCCGAGTCGCAGATCGGAAACGCGCGCGAGCGGACCCAGACCGCGCGCGAGGCCGATTCTCCGGTGTCGTCACCCCGAACCCGGACGGCGGAGTTCATCAACCATATATTTTCCGGTGGCATTTGCGCCCCAAACAGGCGAACGAACCCCTGCAACCCCGTTCTCCCCCCTCATAACCACAATGCTTATAATGGGGAAACGGGAACGGACACATCGTATGGCAGACCTTATCGTCAAAGCCGCTGTGAAGGAAGCGCTCGATGACAAGAACGTCGCTTCGGACTTCTACGACGCACTCGACGAGGAAGTCGACCAGCTTCTCGAGGACGCCGCCCGCCGCGCCGAGGAGAACGACCGGAAGACGGTCCAGCCGCGCGACCTGTAAGGCGACCCGCTCGAGCGTTCTTTTATCGCTGCAACGATACGATAGCGACGGCAGATAGCGCTAATTCCGAGAGCGGACGCTACCGTCGCTGCTCGAGGTACTCCTTCGTCCGCCCGGTGAGGACGTACTCGCGCTCGCCGAGCGCCTCGATCGATTCGGCGCCGGTGACGAACATCGCCGTCCGGAGTTCGAGTTCGAGGGTCTCGAGCAGGTCGACGACCGCGTCGGTCCCCTGCCCCGCGGGCGCCAGGAACGGTTTCGCGAGTCCGCCGGCGCTCGCGCCCATCGCGATCGCCTTCGCGACGTCGAGTCCCGATCGAACGCCGCCGCTGGCGATGACGGTGTCGTGTTCGTCGGCGGCCTCGAGGGTACTCACGGCGGTCGGAACGCCCCACGCGCGGAACAGCTTCCCGATCTGTTCCTGCCGGTCGGCGCCGACTGCCGCGGCGCGGTAGGACTCGATCCCCGACCACGTCGTCCCGCCCTTGCCGGCGACGTCGATGG
Organism: Natronococcus sp.; assembly: GCF_047921035.1. Classification (NCBI taxonomy): domain Archaea; kingdom Methanobacteriati; phylum Methanobacteriota; class Halobacteria; order Halobacteriales; family Natrialbaceae; genus Natronococcus; species Natronococcus sp. The sequence continues at coordinate 2,661 of NZ_JBLRWX010000171.1, read as the reverse complement.
CGTCGACGCCGGCGTCGGCGAGCCGTCGAGCCGTCTCCCGGGAGATGCCGTTGCCGGTCTCCTTGACGACGACCGGGACCGAGAGCCCGTCGGCGACGCGTTCGATCTCGGCGAGACAGCCTCGAGCGTCGACGTCGCCCTCGGGCTGGACCGCCTCCTGGAGGAAGTTGAGGTGGATCGCCATCGCGTCGGCGTCGATCATCTCGACGGCTCGCTCGACGTCCGCGAGGTCGTACTCGAGCAGCTGCGCGGCGCCGACGTTGCCGTAGAGGACGGCGTCGGGGGCGACGTCGCGGACGACCGTGTAGGACTCGAGTAGCTCCTCGTCGTCGAGCTCGAGACCCGCTCGCTGACTGCCGACGCCCATCGCGACGCCGGTCCGCTGGGCGGCCTCAGCCAGCGCCCGGTTGATCTTCGTCGTGTTCGGGTGGCCCCCGGTCATGCTCTCGATGACGATCGGCGCGTCGACCGCCGAGCCGAAGAGGGTCGTCGACGTGTCGATCTCGTCGCGGTGGATCTCGGGCAGGGCCTCGTGGATCAGCTCGACGTCCTCGAACCCGGTCCCTCTCGTTTCGACGTCCTCCTCCTCGATGATGCGGATGTGGTCGTCCTTGCGGTCGGCCGTCTCGGTCATTGCCTAGTAGCGATACGAGGATCGTGAAAAACGATCCGTTCGCCACGCACGAGTCCGGGGCCGATTTTTTGAGCGTTCGCGTCTATCGGGAAAACGAAATGCTTCGCAAACTGCTGATCGCGTTCGGAATCTTCGAGATCGCAATGCCGCAACCGGTGATCGACGCCTGCGAGCGGATCGGGCTGAAGAACCCCAAAGATGCCCAGCTTCGTCCGCGGGCGCTGTGGGGTGCCCGACTCGAGGGCGCCCTGTTCGTCTGGGTGCTGGCTCGCCGGGAATCGGGGGCGACGATCGCCAACCGGCTGCTCGCGCTCGCGGGAATCGCGCTCGTGGTCGTCCCCAAGCCCCTCGTCGAACTGAGCCAGCAACTGGTCTACGAGAACGTCGACGAACTCGAGCCGAAGCCGTGGGTGAACCCGGCCGCCCGGCTGCTGGGCGTGCTCTATCTGACCGTCGCGGCGCTGTCGACGATCGGGAGCGACGAAAGCGAGGAGGAGCCGGTGCGGAACTAACCGCCGCCGTCAGTAGCGCCGACTCTCGACGCCGTCGTCCGTCCCGACGTAGGTCGCGTCGGCGACGTCGACGAACAGCCCGTGTTCGACGACGCCGGGCAGACTCGAGAGGCGCCCGGCCAGTTCGGCGGGGTCGGCGATCGGATCGAACGCGCAATCCAGCACCAGGTTCCCGTTATCGGTGACGACGGGGCCGTCCTTGCACTCGGCCTCTCGCAGCGTCGCTTCGCCCCCCAGGTCGCCGATCCGCTCGGCGACGACCGTGTGGGCCTCGGGGAGGACGGCGACCGGGACCGGCGTCTCGAGCCGGTCGGTCAGCTTCGAGGGGTCGGCGACGACGACGAACCGGTCGGCGCTCGCGTCGACGAGCTTCTCGCGGGTGTGGGCGGCGCCCCCGCCCTTGATCAGCGTGCCGTGGGCCGCGGAGCCGGGATCGTCGAGTACCCGATCGGCGCCGTCGATCGCGAGGTCGACGGCCTCGACCGCGTCGAGTTCCGTCAGTGGGATCCCGACCTCGAGGGCCAGCTGCCGGGACTGAAAGGAGGTCGGTATTCCCCGGATCTCGAGCCCGTCGGCGACGGCCCGGCCGATCGCCTCGATCGCATAGGCAGTCGTCGAGCCGGTTCCGAGCCCGACGACGTCGCCGTCCGCGACCTCCTCGGCCGCGCGCTCGCCGGCGCGTCGCTTCGCCGCGTCGGATCCGCCCGTCGTCTTCATGGCTCATAGCGCGGGCGGCGGCGGGAAAAACGTTGTAGTTCGGGACTTAGAGGTTGATCGAGTCGAACCGAAGGATCCCGACCGCGAGCGGAACGAGCGCCCAGATTCCCAGGACGACGAACCCGAACCAGGGGCGGGCCGTCAGCGGTAGGTCGCCGGCGTCGTACATTCCGCTCATCGTCAGTCCGGACTCGCCGAGGACGGCCCCAAGCGCCGAGCCGTAGGCGGCGTCGGGCGACAGCGAGAGCAGCGTCACATACCAGTCGGGGAACTCCTCGACGAAGAACTGGCCCTCGACGGCGTACAGCAGGAGCTGCACGAGGATCGACCAGGCGAACCAGAAGAAGACGATCAGCCCGAACGCGCCGATCGCGGCCTTCGTCGTCGATCGGGTCATCGACGAGAGCCCGACGCCGATGCAGACGTAGACCAGCCCGAACAGCAGCGTCACGAGCGTAAAGCCGACGTAGTCGACCAGCGAGACCGACCCGACGAACGCGAACAGCCCGACCAGTCCGACGGCGAACCCGACGAGGATCGAGACCCCGACGACGCCGGTGCGCCCGAGAATCTTCCCGATCACGACGTCGCGGCGGGTGTGGGGCAGGCCGAGCAGGAACTTCAGGCTCCCGCTCTCGCGTTCACCCGCGATCGCACCGTAACTGACCACGAGCGCGATGATCGGGACGAGATAGCCCGCGGGCGTCTGGAGGGCGATGATGAGATCCAGCGTCGTCTCGGCGCCGCCCTCGAAGGCCTTGGCGGCCCAGGAGGCCAGGTACGCCCCGCCGACGGTAA
>NZ_JBLRWX010000170.1:0-4066 GCF_047921035.1 Natronococcus sp. | reverse complement strand
ACGTTGTTCGTGATCTCTCATGAGCAGGTGGGGATACTTCTTCAGACGACTGCTGTTGTCGATCCCGGTTCTGTTCCTGGTGTTGACGTTTATTTTCGTCCTCCTGCGAATGGGTCCGGTCGATCCCGTCGCCGCCAGGCTCGGTCCCGAAGCGACCGGTGCGGAGGCCGAACGGATGCGAGAGCGGCTCGGCCTCAACGATCCGCTCTGGGAACAGTACGTCGACTTCGTCACCGACTTCCTGGTGCTCGATCTGGGCCAGTCCTGGGTCGTCTTCGCCGACTGGCAGATCACCACGATCGTCATGAACTCGGGGCCACCGACGCTGTGGCTCGGCTTCTGGGCGATCCTCCTGCCGCTGTTTATCGGGATCCCGCTCGGGTTCTACGCGGGACTCCGACCCAATAGCTGGGGCGACTACACCGCCTCCGTGAGCGGTATCCTCTGGCAGGCGATGCCGAACTTCTGGCTGTGTATCATCCTGCTTGCGGTATTGCGCCAGACCCAGGGTGGCGGCTGGTTCGGTTTCGACTGGTACACGTTCGGACCGGAGATCAGAAGCATTACCGGAACCCCGAACCTGGCCTTTCTCTCGTGGTCGAACCTGGTCGGACCCGTCCCGTACCCGACCGGAATCGACTGGGGCGCACTCGCCGTCGACATCAAGCTCATCCTGCCGCCCGCGCTGGTGCTTGGCTCCGCGTCGATGGCGGCCGAGCTGCGTATCGGGCGGACGGCGATCCTCGAGACGATCAACTCCAACTACGTCGAGACGGCCAGAGCGAAGGGGCTGACCGAGCGCGTCATCGTCTGGAAACACGCCTTCAGAAACGCGCTCATCCCGCTCGTGCCGGTCATCACCAACGAGGCGTTCCTGCTGATCGGCGGCTCGGTTATCGTCGAATCGATCTTCAACATCAACGGGCTCGGCAGGATCTTCTTCCTCGCGATGGTACAGGGTGACCTGCCGCTGGCCGGCGCGTTACTGTTTATTTTCACGCTGATCATCATCTTCCTGAACATCTTACAGGACTTCCTGTTCACGATTATCGATCCACGAGTGGGGTACGAACGATGAGCACGAGAACGACGGCCGACACGAGCGAACCGGATCCCGAAGAGACCCTGCTGCGCGAGCGGATCGCGGAGAACCCGGGACCAGCCCTGTTCTGGCTGGCCGGGGCCGCGCTGCTGGTCGCGCTCGAGCTGGGACGCATCGCCGGCTGGCTGACGGGGATCGGCTCGGCCGTCGAGTTCGTGTTCGACGGGGCGGCCGCGATTCCGGGCTGGATCGCCGGCAACGTCGCCGACGCGACGATACCGCTGGTCGGCTACCTCGTCAACGACGCTGTGACGCTGCTGATGCTGTTCGGGATCGCCACGCTGATCCTCCGGTTCGTTCCCTGGAGCGTCGCGGATCGGCTCGACGTCGGGACGTCGCGGACGCGAACCCTGCTCGAGCAGGCCGGGCTGACGGTGCTGCTGGCGGCCGTGCTGGTCGTGTTGCTGTTCACGCCGGTCGGGGGACTCCTCAGGACCGCGGTCACCGCGCCGTTCGATCTGCTGTCGTCGCTTCCGACGATCACCAGCCACGAACTCATCTCGAACCAGGGCCACCGGACGCCCGACGGCGGGTGGGAGGGAACCTTCCTCGGACTCTCGCCCGCAGTCGCGTGGGGGATCCGAGTGCTGCTCGTCTACGGCTACGCCTTCGCCGTCGTCGGCTGGACCTGGAAGGGGTACAACGTCTTCCGGACCCACTACCGCCAGGCCGACTGGACGCCCCGCGACGACACGTTCGCCCGGTTCCGAAACCACTACTGGGGGCTGTTCGGCCTGCTCGTCGTCGTGCTGTTCATCGTTACGGCCCTGTGGGCGCCGGCCGTGAGTCCGGCACCGGCCGAACAGAACATCTACTCGCCGTACTCCTACGAGGTGCAGTACCTCGAAGACGGCGAGGTCGCCACGACGACGGTCGGGGACGCGAACCTCGACAGCCAGTCGGACGGTCAGACCACGATCGGACCGATGAGCTACGACGACTACGACCGCTGGGCGCCGCTGGGAACCACGCCGAACGGGCAGGATCTGCTCACCCATCTCGCCTACGGCGCACAGACCTCGCTCGTGATCGGACTGCTGGCGATCGGTCTCGGCGGGCTGATCGCGGTCACGATGTCGCTGCTGACCGCCTACTACAAGGGCGCCGTCGACGTGCTGACCGTGATCGCCAGCGACACGATCATCTCGATTCCGGCGTTCCTGCTGGTGATGATGCTGTCGGTGATCTTCGACCAGGGCGATCACGTACTCGCGGAGCCGCTCAACGGGGGCGTGCTCCTCGGATTGATCTTCGCGTTCGTCTACTGGCCGGGGATGTGGCGGTCGATCCGCGGTCCCTCCCTGCAGGTCGCCGAGGAGGAGTGGGTCGACGCCGCCAAGAGCTACGGCCAGACGCCGGCGAACACAATGCGTAAGCACATGGCTCCGTACATCGCCGGATACATCATGATCTACGGCTCCCTGCTGCTCGGCGGCGTTATCATCTTCACCGCCGCCCTCTCGTTCCTCGGCTTGGGTATCAACGCCCCGACCCCCGAGTGGGGACGGCTCATCAGCGACGGCGAGGCCTACGTCTCGACGTCGTCGTGGCACGTCGCGACGGTCCCGGGGCTGATGATCGTCCTCGTGGTCACCGCCTTCAACGCGCTCGGCGACGGGCTTCGCGACGCGATCGATCCGGAAACCGCCGCCGGCGACGCCAAGACGGACGACACCGGTGCCGCGGCCGCCGGAGGTGGTGGCTGATGTCCCTCGAGCAATCGGTCGCGGAGACCTCCGGGCGCGGGGAACCGATCCTCGAGGTGCGGAACCTACAGACGACGTTCTTCACCGAGAAGGAGACGATCCGGGCCGTCGACGACGTGAGCTTCGACATCCGACCGGGCGAGACGGTCGGCATCGTCGGCGAGAGTGGCTCAGGGAAGAGCGTCACCGCCCGCTCGATAATGGGGCTGATCGACTCCCCGGGGTACGTCCTCGAGGGGAGCAGCATTCGGTTCGGCCACCTCGAGACCGTCCGGGAGTACGCCGAGGCGTTCCCCGACCGGACCGTCGACCTCGAGTCGCTGCGGGCCGAGTACGATCCGGTCGAGCTGTTCGACCGAGCGGCGGTCGACGCCGAGCCGACGGACCTCGGCTACGAGCGCGCCGCGGACGTTCCGCTCGCGGACGTCGTGGCCGCCGGCTACGGCGACGTCCTCGGGATCGACGGCGACGACTGCGTGTTCGTCACGGAGGGGTCCCCGGCGTCGCCCGACTCGATCGCGGACGGGTTCGTCGAGCTCACGCGGCTCGACGGCGAGTCACAGCGGCGCATGCGCGGCGGTCGGATCGCGATGGTGTTCCAGGACCCGCTGACGAGCCTCAACCCCGTCTACACCGTCGGCAACCAGATCAAGGAGGCGCTGCGCCTGCACCAGGGGCTGCGCGGCGAGGCCGCGACGCGAAAGGCGGCCGAACTGCTCGAGGACGTCGGCATTCCCGACGCCCGCCGCCGGGTCAACGAGTACCCCCACCAGTTCTCGGGCGGGATGCGCCAGCGGGCGGTGATCGCGATGGCGCTCGCCTGCGAGCCGGAGCTGTTGATCTGCGACGAGCCGACGACGGCGCTCGACGTCACCATCCAGGCCCAGATCCTCGATCTGCTCGCGGAGCTTCAGGAGGAGCGGGATCTCGCGATGATGTTCATCACCCACGACATGGGCGTCATCGCGGAGATCAGTCACCGCGTGAACGTCATGTACGCCGGCGAGATCGTCGAGACCGCGGGCGTAAACGACCTGTTCGAGGATCCGAGACACCCCTACACTCGCGGGCTGTTGCAGTCGATTCCGGGGCGACAGGAGGGCGATCGGCTCCAGACGATCGAGGGGAACGTACCGACGCCGAACCAGCCGGCGACGTCCTGTCGGTTCGCGCCGCGCTGTCCGAAGGCGTTCGAGGACTGCGAGGCGGTCCACCCCGTCTCCGTCCCCGTCGAGGAGGGGGCGACCGATCACACCGC
>NZ_JBLRWX010000169.1:0-4095 GCF_047921035.1 Natronococcus sp. | reverse complement strand
CGTTCGGTCTGGCTCCAATAGGAGCCGCGCTACCACGACGTCGGGAATAAGTACTCGAGGGCTACACCCCCTGTGGCCCCCTGCGACCCGAACGTCTCGCGGAATCCGTTAAGCCAATCCGTACCGCGGTCGACGGTGACGCGTATGAGACGACAACGGAGGCGAACGGCGTGAACGCACGGCTGGATCTGCTGGTGCGACTCGGCGACTACGACCGCCCCCAGGACGTCGCCGACCGCGCCGTCCGGGCCGAGGAGCTGGGCTTCGACCGGATCTCGACTGGCGAGACGACCGGCTGGAACATCGTCCCGGCGCTGACGCTGATCGCCGACCGGACCGACGAACTCGGAATCTCGAACGACGTCATCTCGCCGTTCGGGCGGTCGCCGGCGATGCTCGCCCAGACCGCGCTGGCGTTACACGACGCCTCGGACGGCCGATACCGGCTCGGGCTCGGCCCGAGTTCGCCCGCGATCACCGAGCGCTGGCACGGGGAGTCCTTCGAGCGACCGCTGCGGCGCACGCGGGAGGCGATCGAGATCGTCCGGGCGGTGTACGAGGAGGGGACCCCCGCCTACGAGGGCGAGATCTTCGAGGTCGCCGGGCTCAACTACGAGCGAGACGTCCCCGAGAACCCGCCGCCGATCGACCTCGCCACCCTCGGTCCGACGGCGACCGAGATGGCCGGGCGGTTCGGCGACGGCTGGGCGCCCCAGCTGTTCACGAAGTCCGGCCTCGAGGACCGCCTCGAGGACCTCCACCGGGGCGCCGAGCTAGCGGACAGGGACCCCGACGAGCTGCGCGTGAGCCCGATCGTCCGTGGGATCGCCGCCGAGGACCGCGAGCGGGCTCGCGAACGCGCCCGCAAGACGATCGCGTTCATGCTCGGCGCGTACGGACCCTACTACGGCGACTCCGTGGCCGAGCAGGGCTACCCCGACGTCGTCGCTGCTATCCGCGAAGCCTGGCAGGATCGGGATACGGAGGCGATGGCCGCGCGGCTCCCCGACGAGGTGCTCGACGAGTTGGCACCCGCCGGCACCCCCGAGGAGGTCCGCGAGTGGGTCGCCGACTACGCCGAGATCGACGGCGTCGACGCCGTCCGGATCGGCTTCGTCGACGGGATGAGCGAGGCGGACAAGGAGACGACGATGGCGGCCGTCTCGGAGCTGGTCTGATACGGTTTACTGTAAGTCATTACCGGGGCGACCCGTGCGGCGGTTGCGCCGGTAAATCGTTACAGCAATCCGTATGAGGAGGTCCCTCGCCGTCGGGGGCGGGCCCGGACCGAAACGCTCGAGACGCCGTACTGCTGGCAGACGCCTCGAGCCCGGTCCGAGACGAACTCGTCCCAGGGACCTCCCCGATCGTTACGTTACCGAGGCCGGCGGTTTCGAGCAGGTCGACGCAGGCTACCGCTACCCGGCTGGCGTCTCGACCGCGAGGGGCCGCGCCTCCCGACGGTAGGAGTCGTAGGTCGAGACGGCCCACTCGCGGACCTCCCCGTCGTCGGTGTCGACGAACGCCCGAACCGTCCCGCTGTCGGGGTGGTAGCTACAGATCCCGATTCGATCGTCGAAGAGGCTGAGTCCGTACTCGGGAAGCTCCTGGCTGACCAGTACGGTGAGATTCCCGCTCGCCAGGGTTCGCTCGGACTGCTCGGGGTAGGCGGTTCTGATGTAGCTGACGACCGACGGCGGGTCGATCACCTCGGTCGTCATCCCGTCGACGATCCGCTGACAGAGCTCGTCTCGGCAGGGCTCGAGCAGCGCCAACTCGAAGCCGACGAACCGGAACCGGTCGGTCTCTCTGAGCAGGGAAACGAACCGGTTGACCGGACGGTACGGGTCGTCGACGGCGGAGACGGTAACGACCACGTCCGAGAACGACTCGAGCGGAAGCTTTCGGACCTCGGCGGGGAACCAGCCCCAGAGCTCCCGGAGCTTCCGCTCGGTTTCGACGCGCTCGAGCAGCTCCCGGATTCCCGACGCGACGAACGCGAGACCCCGGTTAGCTCGCGGAGGTCGGCCCGCGTTCGCGGCCGATCCGCCAGCGCGATGAGCGCGGTCGTTCGGTGGTGCGATCGCGTGAGATACGCCACGTCGTCGATCGCGTCCGGGTACACACTCACCTCCGTCTCGCGGTCGCCGCGCTCGCTGGGGTTCGGATCCATGTCAATTGTACGCACGCATTGGTAATAGTAGTAGGGTCGGATCCGAACCGAAGCCGATCGGACTACGGCTCGAGGACGAGCTTGCCGAAGAAGCTGTCCTCCATCACGTCCCGTTGGGCCTGCGCGGCCTCCTCGAGGTCGTACGTGCGGTCGATCTCGACCGAGAGGCGATCACGAGCCATGAGGTCGGCGACCCCCCGCAGTGGTACCCGCAGGTCCGGCGTGTTGAACATCGTCATGAACTGGTAGCTGACGTCGGCCGACCGGGCCGCGCCGACGTTGGTGAAGCCCGGACCGGGGTCGTTCTCGCCGATGCCGACGACGCGACAGCCCGTCGCCGCGACCTCGGCGTCGAACTGGAGGTAGTCGTCGAGCCGGTGGTCGAGAATCGCGTCGACGCCGCCGTCGCTCGCCTCGAGGACGGCGTCGGCGAGATCGTCACGCGAGTAGTCGAGGGCGGCGTCGGCGCCCAGCTCCTCGAGGGTGTCGTGGTGTTGCTCGGAGGCGGTCGTCACGACCCGGGCACTGACGGCGTCGCCGATCTGGACGGCGACGTGCCCGACGCCGCCGGAGCCGCCGTGGACGAGGCAGGCCTCGGCCGGCTCGAGGGCGGCGTGGTCGATCAGCGCGCGCCAGGCGGTGACGCCGACGACGCCCGCCGCGCCCGCCTCGCGGGCGTCGACGCCGTCCGGCAGGTGGACGACGCGGTCGGTCGGTACCGTCGCGTACTCGGCGTAGCCGCCCTGGAAGGAGCCGTTTCCGATCCCGGTGCCGTAGACGCGGTCGCCCGCCTCGAACCCCTCGACGCCCGACCCGGTTTCGGCGACGACGCCCGCGAAGTCCACGCCCGGCGTGAACGGCGGTCCGACGGGTTCGTAGGATCCCTCACGGAAGTAGGTGTCGACGGGGTTGACGCCGGCGGCCTCTATCTCGAGCAGTAGCTCGTCGGCCGCTGGTTCGGGTCGGTCGATCTCCTCGACCTGCAGTACGTCCGGTCCGCCGTGTTCCGAGAGTCGAACGGCTCGCATGACGTGCGAGGGCACGGAACGTACCCCTATAAGGGTACAGATCGCGGCACGCCGACGACCGAATCCCGCAGTTTGAAACCGTGGACCTCCCTATCGGTACTCGATTCCCGTTCGGTCGTCCGATTCCGTCTTACGTCGACGGGATCGCGACTCGAGGGCGGTCGGGAACCGACACCGCGATGATCGAACTCCAGTGGCTCGTCGCCGCCGTGATCGTCGTCCCGCTCGGAGCCGCCGGACTCTCCGCGCTCGCGGACGGCTGGTTCGACGACGTCGGCTGGCCGATCGCCGCGACGTCGCTGTCGGTGACGTTCCTGCTATCGGTGGTTCTCACCGTCGCCCTCCTCACCGGCGAGCCGATCGAGTACCAGCTCGCCCTCGACCGGCTGGGGTACGCCACGGAGTTCCAGGCCGACGGGTTCTCGGGCGCGATCGTGCTGCTCGACTCGCTGGTGGCCCTCGGCGCGCTCGCGTACACCCGGACGGCCGGCCCCCGCGGCAACGGGTTCTACGCCGGCTACCTCGCGATCGTCGCCGGGGTGATCGGGATCACCCTCACGGGCGATCTCTTCGCGCTGTACGGCTACCTGCTCCTGCTCGGCCTGGCGACGTTCGTCCTCGTCGGGGCGACGGGGACGGGGTGGGGAAGCTACGTCGCCTTCCGGTACTTCGTCCTGGGCACGCTCGGGGCCGGTATCTACCTCGCGGGCGTCGTCGTCGCGGTCGTCGCGACGGGGACGAGCAACATGGCGCTGTTGGCCGAGCGCCTCCCCGAGATCGGCTACACCGACCCGCTGGTCGTCGGCTCCTTTCTCCTCATGGGCGTCGGACTCGGGATCAGCGTCGGGCTCTTCCCGTTTCACACCTGGCTCGTCGACGCCCACGGCGTCGCGC
>NZ_JBLRWX010000168.1:0-4136 GCF_047921035.1 Natronococcus sp. | reverse complement strand
GCGTTCCCGAGGAGAACGTCATCGGTGAAGTCGACGAGGGCTTTTACCAGCTGATGGAGTTCTTCGCCTCCGGGCGCACCAGCGTCGCCGCTCAAGCCGTCGGCGCCGCCCAAGGTGCGCTAGATTCGGCCCTCGAGTACGCGACCGAGCGCGAGCAGTTCGACCAGCCGATCTCGGAATTTCAGGCGATTCAACACAAACTCGCGGAGATGGCGACCAACGTCGAGGCCGCCCGGTCGCTGACCTACCGCGCCGCGACGCAGGTCGAACAGGGGAACCAGGAGATCGCCGCCCGGTTCTCGAGCATGGCGAAGCTATTCGCCTCCGAGCACGCCGTCGACGTCGCCGACGAGGCGATCCAGGTCCACGGCGGCTCGGGTTACGTCACGGACTACCCCGCCGAACGGTACTACCGCGACGCCCGCATCACGAAGATCTACGAGGGCACGAGCGAGATCCAGAAGAACATTATCGCCGACCAGCTCCTGTAAGGGGCACGGCGTTCCGTTCGATTTTGTCGGCAGACTCGGAATACGTAAATCATCTGCTTCGTGAAAGTGAGGACGACCGTCGGCCTCGTCAATCCGAGTTGCGGTGGCGCGCGCTGAGCCACGGTGAGCGAACTCGCGAACCGTGGTTCGACGTTGTGCGAGGGATGAACGAGGGAACAGAGTGACCGAGGTTAGCGCGGAACCGAAGGTTCCGCGAACCATGCGAACAGGCCGGCGGCCCGTGAGCAGGAATCGGTTGGGGAGGGTGTGGAAATCCCCTGTGTCCACGATACGCAAAACGATCCCTCCAGTCGCTCTCCTACAGCAACTGGAATTGGTCGAGAAGTACCTGCAGTATCAGACATTTCGTGGGTGGTTTCTGAATACCGAACTCGCGATGCTACCAGTACGTCGCGACAGCCTTGCTATGGAACCCGGAACTCGAGCGCCATGCCCTGACCGTAGCCGACGCACATCGTCGCCAGCCCGAGGCCGCCGCTCCGCCGACGCAGTTCGTGAATCAGCGTTACGGGCAGCCGCGCGCCCGACGCACCGAGCGGGTGGCCAATGGCGATCGCACCGCCGTTAACGTTGAATATCTCGTCGTCGAAGCCGAGTTCGTCCCTGCAGTACAGCGTCTGGCTGGCGAACGCCTCGTTGAGTTCGACGAGGTCGTAGTCGTCGGCCGACCGGCCGTTTCGCTCCCAGAGCCTCCGGACCGCGGGTACCGGCCCGATCCCCATCACCCGCGGGTCGACGCCGGCGACCTCGTGGGCCTCGATCTCGGCCAGCACCTCGAGGCCGCGCTCCTCGGCGAACGCCCTCGAGGTGACCAGTACGGCCGCCGCGCCGTCGGAGATCTGCGAGGCGTTCGCGGCGGTGACGGTGCCGTCCTCCTCGAACGCCGGCGGCAGGCTGGCAATCTTCTCCTTCGTCGTGCCCGGCCGGAGTCCCTCGTCCACCTCGACGACCGTTTCTCCGGTGTCGATCGGCACGATCTCGTCGTCGAACCGTCCCGCTTCGGTCGCCTCGCAGGCGCGCTGCTGACTCCGGGCACCGTAGGCGTCCTGGCGCTCTCGAGAGATGTCGTGTCTGCGGGCGACCGTTTCGGCCGTCCGACCCATCTGTAAGCCCGCGACGTCGTACTGCTCGGCGATGCCGCCGTAGGCGTCGATCCCCCGTCGACGCTCGTTGCGGGACATGTTCTCGACGCCGCCGGCGACGATAACCTCGCGCTGGCCGGCCCGAATCGCGTCGCTCGCGCTCGCGATCGCCTCCGCGGAGGAGGCACAGAGGCGGTCGATCGTCGTCCCCGGTACCTCCTCGCCAAGTTCCGAGAGCAGGGCGATGACGCGGGCGATGTTGTTGCTCTGCTCGTCCACCTGCTTCGCACACCCCCAGCGGACGTCGTCGACGTCCGCGCCGGCGAGTCCCGTTCGCTCGAGCATCGCGTCGACCAGCGGCACCGAGAGCTCCTCGCTTCCGGTCTCGGCGAAGACGCCGCCGTGTTTTCCCTGCGGGGTTCTTACTGCCTGTACGACTACGGGCTGCTGTGCGGCCATGGGGGTAGCTCACACTCGACGGACAAAGGCGCTGCGTTCTCCGTACCGGCGAACGTCAGCGTGAGAACGGGAACGTTTTTCACGATCTGTTGGGTGTGGTAGCACATGTACGTTGCAGTCCTCGGAGCCGGGAGTATGGGCCACGGAATCGCACAGGTGTCCGCGATGGCGGGCCACGACGTCGTCCTCCGGGATATCGAGGCCGACCTCGTCGAGGACGGGCTCGAGGGTATCCGCCAAAATCTCCAGGGCGGCGTCGACCGGGACAAGCTCTCGGAAGCGGAGATGGAGGAGGCGATCGCGCGGATCGAGGGGACGACCGACCTCGCGGACGCCGTCGCCGACGCCGACCTCGTGGTCGAGGCCGTTCCCGAGGACATGGGTCTCAAGAAGGACGTCTTCGCGGACGTCGAGGACGCCGCCGACGCGGAGACGATCATCGCCTCGAACACGTCCTCGCTGTCGGTGACGGAGATGGCCAGCGCCCTCGAGCAACCCGAGCGCGCCGTCGGGCTCCACTTCTTCAACCCGCCGCACCTGATGGACCTGGTCGAGATTGTGATCGCCGAGCAGACCGACGCGCGAACGGAGGAATTCGCCGTCGACTACGTCCGCGGGATCGACAAGGAGGACGTCGTCGTCCGCGACAGCGCCGGTTTCGCCACCTCGCGGCTGGGGCTGGTGACAGGGCTCGAGGCGATCCGGATGGTCGAGGAGGGCGTCGCCAGCCCGGCTGACATCGACGAGGCGATGAAACTCGGCTACGGCTACCCGATGGGACCGATCGAGCTCGGTGACCACGTCGGGCTGGACGTCCGGCTGCACATCGCCGAACACCTCCGCGAGGAGCTCGGCGAGCGGTTCAAACCGCCGCAGGCGCTGCGCCGGAAGGTTCGGGCGGGTAAGCTCGGCAAGAAGTCCGGCGAGGGCTTCTACGTCTGGGAGGACGGCGAGCGCGTCGGCACGAGCGGCGACTGGGGTGACGAGCGATGAGCGACGCTCGCGACGTCCTCGCGGACGAGTACAACCTCCTCTCCGTCGAGGTCGGCGAGCGCGCCGACCGGGTCGCCACGGTCGCCATCGAGCGTCCCGATGCCCGCAACGCGCTCAACGGCCAGGTCCGAACGGAGCTGAAGGACGCAGTCGCCGCTGCGGAGGTGGACGACGACGTTCGCGTGCTCGTGCTCACCGGCGGCGAGGGATCGGGCGCGTTCGTCGCCGGCGCGGACGTTACGGAGTTCCAGGATCGCGGGCTCGTCGAGCAGCGCGAGGCCAGCAGCCGCCCGCGGGTCTACGAAACCGTTGACGACGCCTCGATTCCCGTCATCGCGCGGATCAACGGCCACGCGCTCGGCGGCGGCTGCGAACTCGCACAGGCCTGCGACGTCCGGATCGCCCGGGCGGGCGCGAAGCTCGGTCAGCCCGAGATCAACCTCGGGCTCATCCCCGGCGGCGGCGGCACCCAGCGTCTCGCCCGCCTCGTCGGCGAGGGACAGGCGATGCGGCTCGTCCTCTCGGGCGAACTGATCGACGCCGAGGAAGCGCGCGAGATCGGGCTGGTCGACGACGTCGCGGCCGAGGACGACCTCGACGACGCCGTCTACGACCTCGCCGAATCGATGGCCGAGAAGAGTCCGATCGCTCTCGAGTTCGGCAAGAAGGCCGTCAAGGCCGGCTCCAGGATGAGCCTCGAGGAGGGCCTCGAGTACGAGTCCGAGCTGTTCGTCCAACTCTTCGCAACCGAGGACAAAGACGAGGGGATCGAAGCGTTCCTCGAGGGACGCGAGCCGGAGTTCGAAGGGAAGTAAGCCTCGTCCCGATCTCGCCGCCGTGGCTTATCGATACTCAGCGATAGTCGGATTTTTGGGGTAGCGTTCGCCTGCGAGTTCATTCGTCGTTCTTTCGTTAGTTCTACGGACGAAATGTCGAGCCGATTCGAAGAAGAATAGCTCCGCGGAGAGATATCGAGCATCGAGAAGCCGGTACTGAACAAGAACTAAGTCACAGCTCCCCGCCTAATTGAACATGAACGTCCTCGCGCAGACGGAGGTGACGAGGGAGACCTACTGGGGGCTCAGCAGCA
>NZ_JBLRWX010000167.1:0-4175 GCF_047921035.1 Natronococcus sp. | reverse complement strand
CCGCGGATCCGCTCGGCGATCGCACTGGAATTGCAGGCAGCACCGCTATTCACAGAAAGAGACACGGGAAAAACATGATCGAGAAACTGCCACGGAGCGAGGGCAACAGTATCGGCTACGAGGTCACTGACACCCTGAGCGAGGCGGAGTACGAGGAGATCCTGGCCGACGTCGAAGCGGCGATCGACGAGCACGGTTCGGCGAAGCTACTGATCGATCTCTCGGACGTTTCCGACTCGTACGCCGAGTTCGACGCGTACGAGGAGGACCTCGGCTTCTACCTTCGACACGGGGAAGAGATGGAGTGTTACGCGGTCGTCGGCGACGACGTACGCAAGCGAACAGACGGTCGGCACGCGCCATCGATTTGGCTACGCGTCGGCCGTATCCGAACCGCGATCCGGACCGAACAGGGGCAAGTCGACCTCGATCGTGTCGTACCAGACCGTGGGCCGTTTTGCGGGTCCTCGCTCCTCGAGGTCGATGAGCCCCAATGACTCGAGTTCGTTCAGATTGCGGTGGACCTGCCGAACGTCGCGGTCGACCAACCGGGCGGTCTCGCGAATGCCCGACGGTTCCTCGCGAGCGATCGTCCGGAGCAGTTCGAGGTTTTTCGGTCGCGTGACCCGATGGAGTTGTTCCGGATCGTGAAACGTACACTCGAAGTACGGCTCGACGTCCTCGTCGTCGTCGACCGACCGGAGCGTCTCCTCGATTCGACTCGTATCACTCCGTTCGAATCGGATGTGCAGAACGCGCTCTCCGTCGGTCGGGTTAGTTCCAGTCGTGGCCATAGTCAGTAACCTCCGTTTTGAACTGCCGGTACAGGGGTAGTATCCCGTCGAAGTCGACGTCCTCGACGTCACCATCTCGAGTGTGCTTGTGGTGGTGTGCTGCGTCAGGGTGGTCCGGGAAGTTATCGTACCGGATCAGCGTTTCCCCTTCGAGCGTCCCGTACTGCAGGCTGTACTTCACGCCGTCCGGATACCGGTCCGATTCGGCGACGTCCCACACTCGGACTTCGGCGTATCGGTCACCGAAGTTCTCCCGCTCGCGCAGGAGCAACGTCCCCGATTCGTCGTCCCCCATCGACTGTTGTTACCTCCTCCAACGGAATAACTGTTGCTCCTATCTCCAACACCCATACTGACTTCGGTTACCGAATCGCCACATAGTGGCGGTTTGCGCCGACTACAGCGACTGCGAACGAGGCCGAATCGCCCGCTTGGCCGGCGAACTGAGTCCCTCGAGCGAGCCTCGCGCGGTCGCGACGTCGACCAGCAGATCGGTCAGGTTCACCAGTTCGCCGACGTAGGCCTGCCGGCGTCGCTGCCACCGGGCGGCGGCCTCGTCGTCGGCGAGGATCTCGAGGGAGCGCTCGCACAGCGGGCCGTAGGAGTCGAACTGCTCGGCGAGGCCGGCGCGCTCGAGGGCCTCGAACTCGCCGTACTCGTGCTCGTCGTTCCCCCGGTAGCGGAAGGCGGGGGTGCCGAGCAGGGCGGCCTCGGTGGCCATCGTCCCGGTGTCGGCGACCAGCAGGGAGGCCTCGGCCATCGCGTCGTGGATCAGCGCGGGGTGGAGGTCGTACGGGCGGGCAGGGGTGTCTCGGAGGTCCATCCGGCCGCCCTCGTCGGAGACGAACACCGTCGCGTGCTCGCTCAGGCGGTCGATCAGATCGCGTCGCTGTTCCGGCGTAAACCCCTCGAGGTCGGCGTCGTGGAGGGCGTCGAGGGCGTTGAACCGCAGGAGGACGTACGGCTCGTCGTCGGCGACGCCGAGGTACTCGCGGATCCGCCCGTCGGGTTCGAAGACGTCGGGGTGGAGATAGGCGCACTCCTTGAACCCCTCGAACGTGTAGTGGTCCTCGCCCAGATCCCGGCGCGTGACCGCCGGCGAGAGGATGCAGTCGGCGAACGGGCGGGAGACGGTGTGGTTGAAGTCGCCCGGCTCGTCGTCGAGGACGAGCACCGTCGGCGTTCGCGTGACCGTCCCCGCGAGGGCCGCGTAGGGGCCCCGGCCGAAGACGACGTCGGGGCGAAAGCGCAGCGACTCGCGGACGATCGTTCCGAGCTGGCCGCCCAGCTCGCGGGCGAACCGCAGCCGGGAGTAGGCGTCGGTGCCGTGGCCGCCGTACACCCGGTACGGCATCCCGAAGAAATCGAGGAGGTCCGTCGTGCAGGCGTACTCGCGGGTCAACACGAGGACGTCGTGGCCGGCTCGCTCGAGCCTGTCGACGGCGTGGCGATACAGGTGGACGTGGGCGGGCGTGTTCGCGAAGACCAGAATCCGCATCGTCTCTCCGTACCCGTCGTCGGCCCTTTGTAATCGAAGGGCTACCGCGAGCGGGTCGCTGCCGCCGACCCGACTCGTCCCGTGGCTCGAGCGACGGACGGCTCCCGAGCGCGCCCTCGAGCGCCGAACCCCACCTATCGCGTGTATGCTCCCCGTAACGGCCGTCGACGACCGATTTTCGCGTCCATAACAAACCGTCGCGGAGCGGTCGCCTCGATCGATGAACGTCCTCGTCGTGACGGCCAACGCCGACGCGCCGTTTCTGACCCAGCAGGTGGACGCGCTCGAGGATCGAGGCGTCTCCGTGACGACGATGTCGGTCGCCGGCGAGGTGAGCGCCGACACCGCCCGCAGCCCGCTGGACTACCTCCGGACGGTTCCGCGGGTGCTCCGCGAGGCGGGACCGGAGTACGACCTGATCCACGCCCACTACGGGCTGACCGCGCCCGCTGCGCTGGCCCAGCTGCGGCTCCCGGTCGTACTCTCGCTGTGGGGTTCGGACGTCCACGGCCCGACCGCGCCCGTGAGCAAGCTCTGCGCGCCGTTTTGTGCGGAGGTCGTCGTCATGTCCGCCGAGATGGGTGCCGCGCTCGGCCGGGACTGTACGGTGATCCCCGACGGCGTCGACCTCGAGCGGTTCCGGCCCGAACCCCGCTCGCGAGCGCGAGAGACCGTCGGCTGGCCCGACGACGAGTACCACGTCCTCTTCCCCTACCCGCCCGCACGCACGGTGAAGAACTATCCGCGGGCGAAACGGGTCGTCGACGACGTCTCGAGGCGGGTCGACCGCCCGGTGCGCCTGCAGACGATCTCGGGCGTCGATCACGACGCCGTCGCGACGTATTTCAACGCCGCCGACGCCCTGCTTCTGACCTCCGACAGCGAGGGGTCGCCGAACTCCGTGAAGGAGGCGCTGGCCTGTAACGTCCCCGTGGTCTCGCTTCCGGTCGGCGACGTTCCCGAGCGACTGGCCGGGGTCGAGCCCTCGGTCGTCGCGCGATCCGACCGGGAGCTGGTCGACGGCCTGGTCGACGTCCTCGAGCGCGGCGAGCGCTCGAACGGGCGGGAGGCGGCCCGCGAGGTGAGCATCGAGCGAACGGCCGAGCGGATGCTCGCGGTCTACGAGCGCGCGACCGGAACGAAGGCGCCGACTCGAACTCGGAGAGTCCCCGCGAAACGGTAGCGGGTTGTCCCGGAGCGAGCGACCGTCTACCGGGTCGAGACGCTGGAACGCGGCCGGTTCGGAAAACGTGGGGGAGGGCCGGAGCGCAGCAGGGGGCTCCTGGCAGTATCAATTCAGTGATCGAACAGTATATGTCTTTATTGTATGTTGTTAGTAACAGAACAACAGCCGACGGGCCGTCGCTCGGTTCGGCCCCGCGGGACGGCCGAGCCCGAACCCGGTTACCGGAACGCCTCCCGATACCAGGCAGCCGTCTCCGGGAGGTGGGCCTCGAGCGGTCGGTACGTGTACCCTAACTCCTCGTGGGCCTTCCGAGAGGTATAAAACAGCCGTTGGGTCGCGAGCCGGGCCATCCGCCGGTCGAAGGGGAACACCCGCCGACCGGTGGCGGCGTCGACGAGTTCGGCGACGGGACCCGCAGCGTGAATCGCAGTCGCCGGGACGGGGATGCGGGCGGGCGATCCCTCGAGGTGGGCCGCGATCCGCGAAACCGCGCGGTCGTAGGTGAGGTTCTCGCCGCCGAGGATGTAGTGCTCGCCGGAGTCGCCGCGCTCGGCGGCCGCGACCAGCCCCGCGACGACGTCGTCGACGCCGACGATGCTGAGCCCGCCCGGCGGGATCACCGGCATCAGCCGGGCGAGGATGTTGCGCACGACCTGGGCGCTTTCGCCGAAATGCGGATCCTGGGGTCCGAATACGC
>NZ_JBLRWX010000166.1:0-4210 GCF_047921035.1 Natronococcus sp. | reverse complement strand
GCCATCGCGGCGAGGACGACCCCGCCCGCGGCGACGGCGAGAACCAGCGGGACGAAGAGCGCGATCGGCACGCCCAGCAGCCGCTGGACGCGGTCGTCGTCGCTCCAGGGTCGATCGAGCGCGCCGACGAGACGACCGAGCCACGCGACCGGGTGGGCTGCGTTGGGGGGTTCGCCGACCAGTCGATCCAGCCCGAGGGCGAACCCGACCAGCGCAATCGTCGTCAGCGTCATACGATCGATCTCCACCCATCGCCCGCGCGTGTGCTCACGGTTCGGTCCCTCCCTCGAGGCTCGCCAGTGCCTCGGGAACCTCGGGAAGGGGGACGTCCTCGAGCAGGATCGCGGTGCCGCCGACGGCCTCGATCCCGCCGTCGGTTCGGGGGTCGTCGCCGACGTGGACGACCGCTGATGGGGAGACCCCGAGTTCGTCGGCCGTTAGCTCGAATATTTCGGGTGCCGGCTTGCGCCAGCCGCAGGCGACGCTCGTGACGACGGCGTCGAACCCGTCCCGGTCGAGGTCGGCCCGGATGAGCGTTCGAGCGACGAGTTCGGGGACGCTGCAGTTCGAGCAGATCGCCACGGGACCGCGGTCGCGGCCGCCCGCGACGGCCTCGCGTGCCCCTTCGCGGGTCTCGACTACGGGGTCGAACGCCGCGACGACCGCGCGTCTGACGACGTTGTTCTCGAACTCGACCCCGCGGCTCGCGAGCGCGCGGCTGACGTGGGCCGGCAGCGGTACCTCCGCGTGTTCGGGGGGATCGACGTGCGGGCTCGCGTAGGCGTCGGCCCAGTCCTCGGGGACGTCGACGCCCCGGGACTCGAGTTCGTCGGCGACGGCCGCCGCGGGCGTCGCGGGCTGGTCGACGTCGACGAGCGTATCGAAGAGGTCGAACGAGACTGCCACGTTCGCGTAACGAGCACAAGCTGACTTTACTCTCGCGGTCGGCGGGCGGCTACTCGAGTCCGACGATGTTCGACTCGAGGTCGCGGGGGTAGTAGGTGAGCCACTCGATTCCCTCGTCGGTGACGGCGATCGTATCCGAGTGGCGGTAGCCGTACGTGTCGGTGTAGAGCCCGGGCTCGATCGTCCAGACGTGGCCCGGCCGCATCACCGCGTCCTCGTCGTCGTAGCTCGTGTGTTCGCTCCCGCAGTGGTCGCCCCACCCCTCGTCGATATACGGTGGTTCGTGGCCCGCGAGGCCGATGTTGTGGCCGACGTGGTGCTGGGCGAGGTCGGCGACGCCCTGTTCCTCGAAGTAGGTCTCGACGGCGCGGTCGACGTCGGCGATCGGAACGCCGGGTCCGAGCGCGTCGATCGCGATCTCCTGGGCCTCTTTCATGAGTTCGAAGTAGTGGACCTGCTCGTCGCTTGGCTCCCCGACGAACATCGTTCGCTCGAGTTCGGAGTGGTAGCCGTCGACGTTCGCCGTCGCGCCCGTCACGAGGACGTCGCCGTCCTCGAGCCGCCGGTTCGCGGTGTGGCCGTGGGGGAGCCGGCTCTGTTCGCCCGTGATGTAGCCCGCCGTGACGGGACCCGACCCTCGGGTTCTGGGAACGTACCGGTTGCCCAGCGTGTCGAGCATTGCCCGCGAGGCGTCGGTGGAGGCGCGCTGGCTCACCGTCGCGGGGTGGGTGCCGGGTTCGGTGTAGTCGGCGAGATAGCGGTGGCCGAGGTTCGCCCACTTCGCGGACTCCCGGATGAGGTCGATCTCCGCGTCCGACTTCTCCCAGCGCAGGCGAGCGACCCAGCTCTGGGTGTCGACCTCGAGGAACTCGCTCAAGGCGGGCCCCTGGTACCCCATCGTCCCCGGCGCGCCGTCGGCGTCGGCGGCGACCCGATCGATCCCGAACTCCTCGAGCATCCCGACGACGGTCTCGATCGGGCGGCCGCCGGGGTAGTCCCGATAGTGACGAACGGAGTCAATCCGCGGGTTCTCCTCGACCCGTTCGACCTCGAGTCGCGGGACGGTGATCGCGATCCGCTCGTCTGTCACCGCGAGCGCGACGGGGCGCTCGGTCTGGATGTGGTCGAACCCGGTCAGGTACTCGATGCTCGTCGCGCCGAACCAGAGGCCGGCGTCGGCCTCGAGACCCTCGAGTCGCGATCGGACGTCGGACAGCCGTTGCTCGAACTCCGCCGGAGGAACGTGCATACTACAGCAAGGCGGGAGCGACGACAAAAACGTTCAGTTGGGACGGCTCGTACAGCAGTTCGTCTCAGTCGATCCGAGCGAACGCCAGGTTGCCCGAGATGTTCTTGATGTAGATGTCGACGACGTCGCCCTCCTCGGCGCCGGGGACGAAGATCGTGTAGTTGCCCTTCTCGGCGACGCCGTCGCCCTTTCGGCCCGTACCGGTGATCTCGACGGTGTAGGTCTGACCCTCCTCGACGGCGTCGGCCTGCTGTTGCTGCTGGCTGCTCGTCGAGCGCTTGCTCACGGGACGGAACGCCCCGCAGGCGTCACAGCGCAACATTGGGGTGCGGTTCTCCCGGACGAGACGGGTGTCGGGCAGGCCACACTCCGAACACAGCACGTACTCGTCGACGTAGGCGTCGACCGCCGCGCTGAAGTCCTGCTCGGAGAAGGTCCCGTTGTACCGGCCGCGGCCGCTCTCGAACTTGCCGCTGGTCCCCAGTTCGCGCTGGATGAACCGGTGGAGGTGTTCGTCCTCGCGCGAGAGGACGTCGGCGATGTCGCCGAGGTTCGTAAATCGCGTAAACGCGCCGTCTTTCTGGGCGTGGGGGTCCGGAATCTCCAGTCGGCTCTCGTCGCCGCCGATATCCGGAACCTCGTCCATCGCACGGTCGAGACTCGATTCGTAATCCATACTCGAGTCCAAACGTCGCTGACGTAAATCCGTTCTGCTCTGGGGGACGCGCTCAGAGGGCGTCGCCGCCGCTCTCGCTGACCGAGCCCTGTCCCTCCTCGTCGAGCCCCTCGAGGTCACGTTCGGGATTGGCCTCGCGGGCGTCGCCGGCCTCGCCGGTGAGTTCGCCGTAAACGGCCTCGCGAACCTCCTCGGGCGAGTCGTACTCCTCGCCGGCCAGCCGGTCGAAGACGCTGCCGAGCGACTCCGTCTCGTTGAGCATGTCGATCGGCTCGCTCCCGTACTCGGTCGCGAGCTCCTCGCTCGAGACGGGATACTCGAGCGAGCCCAGGTCGCGCTCGACCTCCTCGAGGATCGACTCGGCCTCGTCGGCGCGTCGTGACTTGCGTTGTTCGGCCCGGTCCTGCGCGCGGTCGCGACTCGGTCCGTCGTCGCTCATGCGCGGTCGTACGACGAGCCCGGACAAAAACGGCCGGCCGGCGAGGGCGGGGCCGTCCAGCGCGGCTCCGCCTCGGCTTCCACTCCGCCGGGAAACCGTCACCACCACCTGCCCCGACTACAGTTCGCCGCCTTGATATATAATTATTTTCCACAAACAATTCGGGCCGGTAATCGGGTCGCCGAACGGGTGCGACTCCCCTCGAGTGGAACTCGACGGGACGGGCAGAAGTTCACTTCGCGCACGAGGACGGGGGACAAGCCGATCGACAGTCGCGAATCGGCCTGGAAAAAGTCTGCCCTCCCCGATTTGAACGCTGTGAGACGTGCTCGCTGCGCTGCGCGCGACTCACAAGCTCAAATCGGATCGGGAGAGATTCTCGGAACTCGTCGGGTTCGCTACGCTCGCCGAACGAGTTCACGAGAAATCCGCCCTCCCCGATTTGAACGGGGGGCAAGTCGATCTACAGTCGACTGCTCTACCAGTCTGAGCTAAGGGCGGGCGCACCTCAACGTAGTCCCCGAGGGAGACATAAGGGTTATCATTCGGGACGGGTTCGTCCGCGATGACCAGATAATTGATATAGGTGGGATGACAAGGACCGTCCGAGAGGATGAGCAAGATCACGTTCCGCGCGGACGACGACCTCGTCGCCCGCCTCGAGGATCTCGAGGCCTCCAAGAGCGAGGTCATGCGCGAGGCCCTGCGGGCGTACCTCGAGGAGTCGTCGTCGGACTCGCCCGATCGAACGGGCGAGACGGCGATCGACGACCTCGTCCGGGAGCGCGTCGACGACCTCCTCACGGAGCGACTCGCCGAGTCCCGGGCCCAGCGCCCGCCGGAGCGTGGCCAGGACGTCAACGTGACGATCTCGCTCGAGGACGGATCGCGCAGCGCCGCCGACGCCCGCGTGTCGGCGGTGTCGGACACCGACTCCGAC
>NZ_JBLRWX010000165.1:0-4605 GCF_047921035.1 Natronococcus sp. | reverse complement strand
GCCACTGCAAGTCAATGCACACCTGATCGCACGACAGCTGTGCGATCAGTGTGTAAATCGTTGCAGTTGTTACTATAACGGTTTCGTCGTCACGCACCGTTTTCGATCCGTTCTTCGGCACTCGTTCGCAGGTAGTTCGGTCGCGAGATTTATCACACGGAGGAACTATTTATGATCCGTGGCTGTAACCGACGATGGAAACGGAGGGCAACCCTATGCGTAACGAGCGGCGCGTGCTCGTCGTCGACGACGAGTCACAGCTCGCGGATCTCTTTGCAACCTGGCTCAGTTCCGAGTGGACGACCGAAACCGCCTACGACGGATCGGCCGCGCTCGAGAAGCTGGACGACTCGATCGACGTCGTTTTGCTGGATCGGCGAATGCCGGGCCAGTCCGGCGACGAGGTGCTCGAACGGATCCGCGAGGACGGGTACGACTGTCGCGTCATCATGGTCACGGCGGTCGATCCGGACTTCGATATCATCGAGATGGGGTTCGACGACTACCTCGTCAAACCCGTTTCGAAGGACGAACTCCTCGAGCTAGTCGAGTCTGTCGCCAACCGGTCGGCCTACCAGTCGGCGGTCCGGGACTACTACGCGCTCGTCTCGAAGAAGGCCCTGCTGGAATCGGAGAAAGAGGAATGCGAACTCGCGGACAACGCGGAGTACCAGGAACTCTGTGTCCGGATCGACGAGCTCGAAGAGCGACTCGACGAGACCGTCACGGAGTTTTCGACCCACGACGACTTCGTCGGGGCGTTCGAGGATCTCTGAGCTGATCGTCGACCCGTTTCGAGGTCGGCGTCGATGCCGTGTCCGGAATCTCCGCTCCGAGCGGTGCTCGAGGGAGTGCCGATCTGGTCAGGGCGCCTGCCCGTAGATCAGGTTCCGCTGGACCTCGTTGGCACCCTCGTAGATCACCGGGATCCGCGCGTCCCGGTAGACCCGGGCGATCCGTCGCTCGTCCAGAATCGACCGCCCGCCGTGGAACTGCATCCCCTGTTCGGAGACGTCGACGGCCGCCTCGGTCGCCGTCGTCTTCGCCAGCGCCGCCCAGTAGCCGGCGTGGTCGTTGTTCGCGACCTTTTTACAGGCTCGCCAGGTGACCGAGCGCGCGCTCTCGAAGTCGATCAGCATGTCGGCGAGCCCGTGTTGGACCGCCTGGAACTCGTTTATCGTCCGCCCGAACTCCTCGCGGTCGTGGCTGAACTCCCAGGCTTCCTCGATGGCAGCGGCAGCGATGCCGAGACCGTGACCGGAGACGATCACGCGACCGTGGTTGAAGAAGTCGGCGAGCATCATGAAGCCGGCACCCTCGTGGCCGATCAGATTCTCCTCGGGAATCCGGCAGTCGTCGAAGGTAATGTGGGCCTGTTTGGACGCGCGCATCGCCATCTTCTCGGGGATGTGTTCGGCCTCGTACCCCTCGGCGTCGGTCGGGACGATGAACATCGAGTGGTTGCCGTACCGGTTGTCTTCGTCGTCGCCCGTGCGGGCGTAGAGGGTGATCCAGTCCGCTTCGACGCCGTTGCCGATCCAGTACTTCTCGCCGTTGATGACGTACTCGTCGCCGTCCTTCTCCGCGCGGGTCTGCATTCCCGCCAGGTCGCTCCCCGTCTCGGGCTCGGAGACGGCGAGCCCGGAGATCTGATCGCCCGCTGCGACCGGTCGGATGTACTCCTCGCACTGCTCGTCGGAGCCGTACTCGTAGGTGATCTCGCAGCCGAAACTCGCCAGCTGGAGCGTCAGCGCGATTCCCGCGTCGGCCCGGTAGAACTCCTCGGTGAGCGCGAGCAGCTGCGGCAGGTCGAGTCCGCGTCCGCCCCACTCCTCCGGGATGTCCTGTGCGACCAGATTCGCCTCCTGGCCGGCCTCGAGGACGTCGTGGGGGTACTCGCCAGCCTGGAAGTACTCCTGGGCGTTGGGCTCGATGTGCTCGCGGGCGAACTCGCGGGCCTCGTCCTTGATGTCGTGTGCGTGCTCCGGAACGATACTGGAATCGAGAAGGTTCACACTCCCTTCCTCGTCGGGAACTCCCAAATAATCGACGCCCAACGGTGCAAGTCCGCGTCGGGCTGGACTCGAGCGGTCTACCGACGCGAGGGAACGATCTCGTCCGTCGCGACGCTCGCCCGTCGTCGTAACCGCCGGATGTCCCAGGCGACGTCGGTGACGACGTGGACGTAGAGCACGGCGCCAGTGACGAGCGCGAGCGACCCGCTCTCGAGCGCGAGAGCCGGCACGACAATCCCGGCGAGCAGCAGGTGGCTCAACAGCCGGGAGAGGGCGCCGACGTCGCCCCGCTCGAAGATTCCGTCCTGATCGGTGAACGCGGCGATCGGGTCGGCGAGACAGAATCGAAGGGCGTCCCACGTTCCGGTCTCGAGTCGAGCGATAACGAAGTGGTCGAGGTCGATAGCGACGCCGACGATCGTCCCGTAGACGACGAGCGCGGCCGCGGGAACGAGTTCGATCGAGCCGACCGCGGTGACGACGACGCTGGCAACGACAAACGAGACGACTGCGTGGTGGATCGAATAAATAGCGACTCACCCGTCATCGCACACGCCATCGAGATACTAAACGTCTCTCCGCTCAGCCGGCAAAGCCCGACAGCAGCCACTCGCCGTTCTCACCTTCCTCGTCGGCGATCCCGGGCGCGCTGACGAGAACGAACGCGCTCTCGGCGTCACCGTTTCGGATCTGGCGGGTCGACTCCGGCGGGATCCACAGCGCGTCGCCGGTCTCCATCTCTACCGGGTCGTCGTCGACGACGACCGTCGCCCGCCCCTCGATGAGGACGTACACCTCCTCGTGTTCGTTGTCGGCGTGATCGTGCGGCTGGCTCTTCCAGCCCGGATCGCAGCGCGCGACCGTGACTCCGACCTGTTCGGTCTCGAGGGGGTCGCTGAGAAAGTGCATCGCGCTCGAGACCTGATCGACGTCCTCGTAGTTGACCTTCCGGTAAGACATGGGTGATGGTACGACGGGAACCCAGTAAAGGTACGCGTTCCTCGCACGTCTCGCGGATTCGAGGGCGTTACTGCCCGTGGCCGTCCTGCGAGATCGGATCGAAGCTGTCCACGGGGGTCACCGAGTAGTCGACGGTCAGGGCGTCCTTGGTCGCCCGGATCTTCCCGACGAACGTCGAGATGTCCTCGAGCCGTCCCTCCAGGACGAACAGCTCCATGCAGTAGTGGTCCCCGACGTGGCTGTGGAAGTTCGAGGCGACGAGATCCTCGTGTTCGTGTCTCAGCTGCATCATCCGCTCCTCGACGGTCGTCGTCTCGTAATCGAAGAGGACGGTGACGATCCCCATCAGTTCTCGATCCTCGAGGCGAGTATCCTCGAACTCCCCCAGAAGGTTTCGAGACGCTTCCCTGACGACCTCGCTCCGACCGGTGTACCCGTGTTCGTCGGCGAACTCGTCGAGTCGCTCGAGGAGTTCGTCCGGCATCGAGACGCTGACGACTGCCATATAATAACTCGACGGCGTTTAACTATTAAGGCTTACTATCGTTCCGCTCTCGATCCCCAGTTCGGACGCCGATCGTCCGCAGCGGCCGAAGCGGTAACACAACGTTTTGGCCACTCGGGACGAGGATCCGGTATGTTCCTGCCGCACCAGAGCTGGCCGGACCTCGCGGACTACGTCGCCGACGAATCGCTCGCGGTCGTTCCGCTCGGCTCGACCGAACAACACGGCCCGCACCTCCCCGAGGGGACCGACTACCTGATCGCGGACGCGCTCGCGCACGCGGCGACCGACCGCACGGACCACCTCTGTACGCCGGTAATACCGATCGGCGTGAGCCCCCACCACAGGCAGTTTCACGGAACGATGTGGGTCGACCCGCCGGTCTTCCGGGACTACGTCGAGAACCTCTCCCGAAACCTCACCTACCACGGAATCGATCGGATCGTCTACGTCAACGCCCACGGCGGAAACGTCGCCCACCTGCGCGAGGTCGGCCGCCGGCTCCACCGCGACGGAACGGCCTACGCCATCGAGTGGATGTGGGACGAGTCGATCCCCGAGCTGATTCGGGACGTCTTCGAGACGCCGGGCCCTCACGGCGGCCCGAAGGAAACGGCGATGATCATGCACATCGCCCGGGAACTGGTTCGCGAGGATCGCCTCGAGGACGCTCGTGACGGCGGCGCGACGTTCGATTACGACGCCGAACGCGTCCATGGCGCGACGACGTTCTACGATTCGATCGAGAACAGCCCCAACGGCGTCTTCGGGGATCAGACCGACGCGACGCCCGAGATCGGTGCGACGCTGTTCGAGGCGGCGACCGACCAGCTCGTCGCCTTGCTCGAGTGGCTCGACGAGAAGCCCTTCGACGACCTCGTCCCGAAGCCCCACGTCGAATCGAGACCAAACCGCGATCGGTAGCCGCCCCGCTTCGGGGGTGTACGTGCTGATTTATTTTTGGTGTTACCGCTCGAGAACCAGTCCCGTCGTCGGCTCCGAACCACAGGACGGCGACGTGTTTGTGAGTGCCTCCCGGCGAGGCTTGCGTTCGAAGGCCTTATGTAGTGGTCGGGCACTTCGATATAGTACGAAGAAGATGAGGAGTTCACCCCTGCGGTCCGC
>NZ_JBLRWX010000164.1:0-4696 GCF_047921035.1 Natronococcus sp. | reverse complement strand
CCGCACGTCGCCTTCCGCGATCGACCACTTCTCCGTGCCGTTGCGGTCGTCCAGCGCGGTGAGTCTTCGGTCGTCACCACTCACCACGGCGCCGTAAACGTAGACGGTGTCGCCGGCGATAACCGGCGGCCCGGCGGCGTCGGGAACGTCGACCGTCCAGTCGATCTCGGCATCGCCGATCGATCGCCCGCGGTACGCGCGGTCCGTCCGAGCGACGTACAGCTCGCTCCCGAGCGCGAGTTCCCGCGGCGACTCCGCGTCGATCGTGTCGATCACGACGCCGGTTTCCGGATCGTAGAGCCGTCCCCCGGGTTCGCCGGAGCCGGTAACGGCGACGGCGGCCGCGGTCGCGTGGAGCGTCACGTCCCGGCCGGGAGCGGCGTCGTTCCGCCAGATCTCGTCCCCGGTTTCGGAGTCGTAGGCCAGCACCGCACCGTCCGTGGCGGCGTACACCATCCCGTCGGCTGCCGCAGTCTCCGGGAAGAACGCGTCTCCGACGTCGCTCCCGCTGGCCCTCGCGAGGTCGACGTCCCACCGGAGCGAGCCGTCGTCGGGCTCGAGGGCGTACAGGGAGCCGTTGATGACGACGTAGACGGTGTCGTCGGCGACCGTCTGCCAGGCGGCCGCCTCGTCCGTACCGAAATCGCTTCGCCAGCGGAAGGTGCCGTCCGTCCGATCGAGCGCCACGACTTCGGTCCCGGTGAGAAACACGCGCTCGTCGTCCACGGAAGGGGTGTTCGCCTCGACGTGAGCGTTCTTCCAGACGAGCGCCCCGTCGGCCGCATCGAGCGCGACGACCGCGTCCGCCGTGGTGGTGTAAACGATGCCGTCCGCGACGGCGACGTGTCCGTCGTGGGCGGCCGACCAGACCGCCTCGAGCGCGTCCCCGTCGAACTCGTGACCGTCTTCGACGACCCTCGCGTGACCGGCGCTCCCCCGGTGAGAGGGCCAGTCCGCCTCGAGTTGGGGGCTCGAGTCGGCGACGGCCACCGACGCGAGAGCGCCCGCCGGGATCGCCGCAACCGTCGCCAGTACCGATCGGCGTCTCCAGTCGTTCATGTTCGCTCTATCTGACGTGTGCGGCAAATACTTTTTCAGTAAATATGAACTTATTAATCAGATTGATATTGTATCATCGAGAATCCCTCAGCGAGGGTGCTCCACGGCCGAGAACCGAAATTCGAGCCGACCGAGAGCGCCGCTCCACTCGAGCTTCCGTTATTAGAACCATATTATAAAAATACATTCAGCGTTACGGCCCCCAAGCAGTTTGGAAACGAACCTATGCCAGTCCGTACGCTTGGTAGAACCGTATTCATGACCTCGATCGTCAACCTCGAGATTTCGGGCGACGGGACCGGACTGGCAGAGCTGTTCGAAACCGTACCGTCGCTCACCTGCGAAGCGGAGGCTGCTATCGTCTCGAACGGGTACGATCTGTGGCTCTCCGGCGCATCGAAGGCGGAGATCGAGGCGGGCCTGGCGGCGGCCTCGCCGATCGAGGAGTACGCGCTGATCAACGGCAACGACGAGGAGTGGCTGTACAACGTCGAGTTCAGCCCGGAGACTACCGACCTCTTCGAGCTGGTTCTCGAGGACGGCGGCACCATCCTCGACGCCTCGGCCGTCGACGGCTCGTGGGTCCTGAACATTCGCGTACAGGAGCGCAGCGACGCGAGTTCGATCTACGACGAGCTCGAGGACCGCGAGCTCGAGCCGACGATCATCCGTCTGTACGAAACGAACGACGGCAACCGCTCGGAGGCCGGCCTCACGGAGCGACAGTACGACACCCTCGTGGCGGCCGCGAACCACGGCTACTTCGAGATCCCCCGGGAGGTTTCGATGCAGGAGCTCTCCGAGGAGCTCGACGTCTCCCACCAGGCGCTCTCCGAGCGACTCCGCCGCGCATACCGGTCGCTGGTCACGTCGGAACTCGACGTAACGACGGAGGAAGCCGAACCCGCGACCTCCTCTACGCTCTCCGATTGAGCCGCTGACGGTCGAGGGGAGTTATCGACCCTGCAAAGGGAACCCGAGGACTGATATCGATAGCACCGCTTGCCGCGTACAATGCAAAAGCGGTGTCTGAACTGCAACTGGGAGATTCGGGGTGCAGAGACGGAGCCGAAAGAGGAACGAACGCGCGAAACGCTCGAGCACTTCACCGAGACGGGACACACGATCGTGACCCTCTCCGAGCCGAATACGTTTCGACCGGCCGAGCTAATTCCGTCCGACTGAGACGGACAGGAGTCCGTACGACGCCCGCTCGCGTCTGAGAGCGGATCTTCCGGTCGTCAGCCCTGGGGTTCTTGGTCGACCGTCGAACGCCGTCGCAGCCACTCGAGGCCGAGCGCACCGCCGGCGATCCCGGCTCCCGTCGTAAAGCCGGGCATCCCCTCGCCGTCGTCATCGGCGGCATCGTCGGCCCCGTTTGCCGTGCCGTCGTCGTTCCCGCCGTCGCCGTTTTCGTCGTCGTCTCCGTCGGACCCGTCGTCCGTGCTCTCGGTATCCTCGGAGCCGTCACCGTCGTCTTCGCCCGGTTCGTACGCCTCGTCTTCGTCGTTCCCGTCGCCGTTTGACTCGTCGCTTCCGTCGTCAGCTTCGTCCTCGTCGGTCTCGCCTTCGTCGCCGTTCCCTTCGGGATCATCCGCCTCCCAGTCCGTCGGCCGGATCGCGACGAGATCCTGGCCTCGCCGTGCGTAGACCATGTCGTCCTCGACGACGAGGAACCCGGCGTCGGCGCCGTCGGTCCACCGTTCGTCGTCGTCGAACTCGTAGACCCAGTTCTCGCTGCCGTCCTCGAGGTCGAGGCCGAGAACCGCGTCGTCGGCCCCGGGATCCGGACTTGAGTGCGCGACGACGACGGTGTCGCCGACGATCACCGGGAGCCCGTACGTGTACGACCCGCTGTGGGTCCACCCGGCCGTCCGTCCGGTATCGTCGAGCGCGAGCGACTGAAGATCGTACCGCCCCTGCGTGACCGCGACGCCGTCGTCGATCGCCATCACGTACGCGTCGCTGATCGTCTCCTCGGTTTCTCGGCGCTCGGCGTCGAACGTGTAGACGCTCTCGAGGCTGTCGTTCTGGACGAGGAGCGTGCCGTCTGTGGCGGCGAGACTGCCCGTGCCGGCGTCGACGGGGCCACTCCATCGTGTCTCACCGGTTGCCGGCTCGAGTTCGACCAGGCCGTCCTGCCCAGCCCCCTCGAGGACCGCCCAGATCGAGTCGTTCGTCGCGACGACCTGGGTCTGGCGGCTCCCGAAGGCCATCGGACCGCCGCCGTCGACGTCCACGGATCCGCGCTCCCAGCGCAGCGAGCCGTCGGTCGCGTCGAACGCGTACAGCGAGCCCCCCGAGAGGACGTACGCGGTCCCGAACGCGACGAGCGGCGCCGACACCGAGTCGTCGTCGCCGACCGTCGTCGACCACTCCTCGTTCCCGGTCGCCGCGTCGAGCGCGACCAGCCGTTCGCCGCCGGCGTAGACGGTGTCGCCGGCGACGGTGACACTCAGGCTCCGCCCGTCGATCGCAGCCTCCCACTTGAGGGCGCCGTCGGCCGCATCGAGCGCACGGATCTCGTCGCCGGCGAGGTAGACGGTCCCGTCGACGACGACGGGTTCGTCGCCTCCCTCGTGCCGCCAGGCGACGGTGTCCGGCGTCTCGAGCGTGTCCGCGGCCACGCGACGCGCGTTGCCGGGTCCGCCGTCGGCAGACGACCAGCCGTCGCTCTCCCCCAGCGTCGGCAGGTCGCCCGTCCGTTTCGACTTCGCCGTCGCAACGCCCGTTCCGACCGCGAGGATCGCGCCGGTCGCGAGCACGGATCGCCGATTCCAGTTTTCCATACCCGTCCCAACCCGGACCGGACGCATTACTATCGACCGCGTATATCAGAAGTTCTTACTCTACAACGATCTTAGTAATATGTCTATGATTCCCGCACATGTCAACGTCCTCGAGGAGAGGAATCGCCGATCGAGGCTCCGAGGGGCCGTCTCGATCACCTCGCCAGCGGAGGTGACGTTCGGAACGATTCGATCCCCAATGAGGGCCAGTCCGCCCTCGAATCGATCGAATGCGGTCCCATCAGTTCGGACGAGACACGTCGACCGGGTCGTTTCCCGAACGGACGAACGCCTGCGAGACGGCCCCTCGAGATTGGCGAGCGGTCCTGCGCAACGCACCTCGAGCGCACTGAGTCCGAACCCGGCGTTAACTGGTTACTAAGCTGTCACCACGGGGTCGGTACCAACTTCGGGTTATTTTTGCATATCGATCGTCAGCGCGAGCCACCAGGTGTTGACGAGAGGGTGTATCAGCCACGGGGCGACGAGGCCGTCGTACCACAGCCGAAGGATTCTGCCTAGGGGTCAAGCCTCGAGGTACGCTCCCGTACCGCTGTAAATTTCTGGGTCGTGTCCCAAACTCGTCTAGAGTCGTAACTGACTCCTGTGGAAACAGGGTCACCTCTGGTACCTACATGAGAAACTCAATGAGCTTCGGGACACGCGCTCAGAACTCGAACGAGTTCGCAACCGGATCGAGACCGAACGCGAGAGCATCGAGGCACTGGAAAACGAGCACGAGGACGTCGAAGCCAACCTCGAGGAGCTGCAAGCAGGTGGAGAAGCGAATCTCGGTAGTTCCCATCGTTTCTGAGTGCTGACTCGATCTCTGGAGCAAAATGAACGAG
>NZ_JBLRWX010000163.1:2756-4792 GCF_047921035.1 Natronococcus sp. | reverse complement strand
GGTGGCGTCCTCCCGAGCCCGCACGGCGCGGGGTTCGAACAGCTCGAGGCTCCGCAGGGCGACGGCGTCGAGCAGCAGGTACTCGCGGGGGTCGTACCGGGTGAGGTGGGTGTATACTCGAGGCGGGTGCCGTCGCGGTCGGCCGTCTCGGCCTCCCCGTCGGTCGCGTCCTCGTTCTCGCTCGCTCCCCCGCGGGCGTACTCCGCGTACTCGAGCAGGGCGCCACAGGCCCGGATCTCGGCGTCGCCGGCCAGCAGGGCGTCGGGCTCGCCGAAATAGCTCGAGACGGTCTCGGTCGCGCGCTCGAGGGCGAACGCGTCGGGATCGAACGGCGTCACCATGCAGTCCTCCGGGAGGGGGTCGCCGGAGGCGTCGGGGTCGACGACCGCCTCCGAGGGGTCGAACCGGCTCACCTCGTCGGCGATCGCCTCGCTCGAGGTCGAACTCGTCGCGAGGAAATCGCCTGTCGAGACGTCGAGCAGAGCCAGCGCCAGCGTCGGTTCAGCCCCATCGGCGCTGGCGAGCGCAGCCACGAAGTTGTTGTCGTCGCTCGCGAGCAGTTCGTCCTCGGTGAGCGTTCCGGGCGTGATGACGCGAGTGACCGCCCGCTCGACGACCCCCGGGGACTCGCCGGGCTCCTCGATCTGGTCGGCGACGGCGACCCGGTAGCCGGCCTCGAGCAGCTCCTCGATGTACGACTCGGCGTTGTCGACCGGAATCCCGGTCATCGGGTACTCCCCCGTGCTGTCCTCGCGGCTGGTCAGGGTTACCTCGAGCAGACGGGCGGTTCGCTCGGCGGCGCCGCAGAACGTCTCGTAGAAGTCCCCCACCTGAAAGAGCACGAGCGCGTCGTCGTAGCGCGCACAGAGGTCGTGGTACTGACGCATCATCGGCGTCAGCTCGTCGCGTTTCTCGGCCATCGCGTCTGGCGGGCCAAGCGCCGGATCCATACCCGCACTCGGCCGCTCGACGGGCAAATAGCTTGCTTCCCGGTTCGATCGAGCGCGGGCGCTATCGTTCGATGTAGTGCTCGAGGTGGTCCGTGCAGCCGGAGTTGAACGCCGTTTCGCAGTTCGGACACCGCGAGTCCGAGTCGAGGTACGCTGGCGCCGTCATCGCCGTCCCGCAGGCGCCACAGAGCACCGAGGGGTCGTCGAACCGGTCGCGCGGCCAGACGACCGCCTCGTGGTCGGCGACGGCTTCGTGGCAGCGAAAACAGGGGTAGTACCGCTCGCAGCAGCCGAAGCGGAACGCGACGACGTCGCGCTCGGTGCGGTAGTGTTCACAGCGCGTTTCGGGATCGACCTCGAGTCCGTGAACCGGGTGTTCGCCGACGAGTTGCACGGTCGTCTCGAGGGGAGTGTGAGGATTGACGGTTTCGGACGGGACGTCGTCGAAACGGGTGGACTGGAGAGTGATCGAGGGTCGAGAGCCGACTCGAGAGCGGGCGTCATACGGTTTCCTGTAAGTCATTGCCGGCGCAACCGCCGTACGGGTCGCGGTTGCGCCGGTACATCGTTACAGCAATCCGTATCAGGGGCTACTCGAAGGCCTTCGTGTCGCCGCGTCGGTAGCGACCGAGACGTCGGTACCCCTGGATGACGCCGTCCTCGTCGAGTTCGATCTCGTAGCGGCCGATGATGTCCTGAGTGTCGGGGACGGCCGACCGTTCGATGACTTCGACGACGGCGCGCCAGCCCTCGTCCATCGGCGAGATCTCGCTGACGCCGTCGAACTCGTGGCCGATGAGTTTGCCGGCCGTCGACTGGACGGTCTTTCGGATCGCGAGCACGCCGGCGATCTGGTCGTCCTCGTCGACGGCGCTCGTGTCGACGTCCTCGGGATCGGTCGCCTCCTCGTCGGCCATCTCGGCCGACTGGACGTCCTCCCCTGACTGGTCTTGGTCGTCGTCCTGGTCCTCCTGCTCCTGTTCGTCGGCTGATTGACTATCGCTCACGGTTGGATCACTCTCGTCGTGTTGATAACAGAACCCGTCGTCCTGGGCCGGGCGGGAGCACCGCTCCCCGTCCCCGGTG
>NZ_JBLRWX010000163.1:0-2666 GCF_047921035.1 Natronococcus sp. | reverse complement strand
ATCGCTCATGGTTGGATCACTCTCGTCGTGTTGATAACAGAACCCGTCGTCCTGGGCCGGGCGGGAGCACCGCTCCCCGTCCCCGGTGCGCGCCCGACACTGGTCCGCTGTGTTCGATTCGGCTTCGGCCATCGTCCTATAGTGCGTCGCTGATCGCGTCGCGGAGGTCGTCGATTCCGTCGCCATCGCCGGCGATCTTCGGCGCGAGCACGTCGGTAAACACGTCGACCAGCAGCTCGTCGTCGAACTCCTCAGCGCCGTCCTCGGTGAAGACCGACAGTCCCTCCGCCGCGGTGATCGCCGCGCGGGTCCCGACGACGACGTCGAGTTCGTCCCGGAGCGTTCGGATCGCGTCGACCACCTGCTCGATCGTCTCCTCGGGCACGTCGACGTGGGCGGCGACGATCTCGCGTTCGGTCTCGGCGTCGTAGTAGTCGACGTTGACGCCGACGAACCGGTCGAGCAGCGCGTCCTGCTGTTCGTGGACGCCCGCGTACTCGACGTCGTTCGAGGTCACGAGCAGCCGGAACTCGGGGTGGACGTCGATCGTCCGATCCTCGCCGTGTTTCCCCGGTCGCTCGAGGATCCCCTCCTCGAGCACTGACAGCAGGACGTTGTGAGCCGCGGGATCGCTCCGCGAGAACTCGTTGTAGACGAGCGTCGCGCCCTCCTTGACCGCGGTCGAGAGCGGGTTGTCGACCCACCGCTCGCGGACGACCTCGGTGGTCTTGCTGACGCCGCTGACGAACTGGTCGCGCTCCTCGTAGCGCTCGCCGCCGGAGTGGGTGCCGACGAGTTCGGCGGTGCCGACGGCCTCGTCGCCGTTGATCCAGACCACCGGACGGCCGCGCTCGGCGGCTGCCGACAGCGCGAGCGCCGTCTTTCCGCAGCCGGTCGGGCCGATCAGGTGGACCGGCTGGTCAGCTTCGAGCCAGCCGACGATTCGGTCCCGGACCGACGCGACCGCGTCGGTCTCGACGAACGGATCGGGGGCGATCTCCTCGGGGCTCGACAGCGGCGATCCGCTCGAGCCGCCGGAGCCGCCGGAACGTCCGGAGCCGCCGCTCGTCCCGTTCGACGCGCGCTTGCGCTCCTTCTTGGCCATCTTCTTCGCCTTCCGACGCTTCTTCTTGCTTCGATCCGACCTGATCTTCCGGCCACGAACCTTGCGGTCCCGCGAAGACGAATCCCCCATGTGGATTACTCGGAGGCGGACTGCGGCGAGGACTCCGGCCGCTCTTCGATCTCGAGCTCCTCGAGTTCCTCGAGATCGCCCTCCGCGGTCGCTTGTTCAATTTTTGAGATCTCCTCCGCGTAGTGGAGGAAGGTGTCGACGGAGGCGACGACGACGCGGGCTTCGATCGTCAGGAGTTCGATCCCGACGACCGAGACGCGCGCCCAGACGTCGATGACGACGCCCTTGTCGAGGACACGGTCCAGTACTTCCGCGAGACTCGAGGCGTCGGGTCTTCGTTGGGATGCCATTGTAATCCGCCGTTCTCGCGCGACCCGTAACAGTACTGCCGCTGCGTGTGCAAGCTAGTCTGAGCGACGGGGGTATGCTCGCCGACGCTGCGTCTGCAAGCATCACCATAACGCGCGCGGGAACCCTACCGACACGACGAGTTGTCGATTCAGTGGGGTCTTATCTTATGGTACGGACACACACCTCGTTCGGACGGTTCGACCGATCGCATCGACGGACGGTGATGCGATCGTGAGTCACAGGTACGTCTACGGCGTCGTCGAGGCGAACGACGACGTCGAGTTCGAGACGGACGCGGTCGGCGAGGCGGACCGCGTCTACACGATCTCGCACCGTCGCTACGGGGCGGTCGTCTCGGACATCGACACGACCGAGCCCGAGGAGACCGACGAGGACGCCCAGCGCCACGACGACGTGCTCCGAGAGATCATGGAGTACGAGGGCGGGCAGACGATCGTTCCGATGCGGTTCGGGATGGCCTTCGAGGGGAACCGCGAGCTGAAAAACGTCCTCCGGAACGCACAGCCGGCGTTTCGCCGCGCCCTGCGTGACATCGACGGTAAGATCGAACTCGGGCTCAAACTCGTCGAGGAGGAGGACGCCGACGTCGACCGGGAAGCGGTCGAGGACGACGTCGCCGACCGCCTCGAGCCGATCGCCGACCAGTCGGTGCCCAACGACCTGTTCAGCGACCGGCTGGTGTTCAACCGCTCGTATCTGGTCGAGAAGGGAGACCGGGAGGCGTTCGACGACGCCGTCGCCGAACTCGAGGAGGAGTACGAGGACCGGCTCATCGTCCAGTACACCGGACCGTTCGCACCGTACAGCTTCGTCGACGTCAAGATCGGGGCCCAGTAACCATGTTCGTACTCGACGATCTCCTGTTTCGGCCGTTCATCGGTATCGTCGACGCGTTACACTCGATCGCGCTCGACGAGCTGTACGATCTGAACGAGCTCGAGGACCAGCTCAAGGAGAACCAGCTGCTGTACGAACTTGGCGAACGGCCCGAGGCGGAGTACCGCGAACGGAAGGCCGAACTCGAGGAGGAGATCGAGATCGCTCGCGAAGTTCACGAGCGGTTCTCGAGCGGCCGCGTAGAGGTGAAACGATAAATGTCCGACCACACCGACGATCCGACCGAACCGAACGACGACCGCAACGACCGCTCCGGTCACTG
>NZ_JBLRWX010000162.1:0-4813 GCF_047921035.1 Natronococcus sp. | reverse complement strand
AAATTACTCGAGAGCACCTCCTACTAGAAGTGAAACCGCTTGGTCGTGCACCACCACCGCTGGTGGCGTTGTAAGGGAGTTTCGCCCGGGGGTTCGCAGGTCGTGTGTTCGGCTACGCCTCTCGTACCCCTGCTCACCGAGTCTGCGGTGCCAGTGTATTCGTCGCCGACCGGATCTGTTTCTAGTTCTCTTGGCGAATCATCCTTTAAAAATAGCTTATAAATCTTCTCCACCTAATCTATATTTGAATTACTCAGATACAGATGATATTATGGGTTTTGTAAATTGAGTAGTCCCTCGACGGGGCCGAGTGAGACACTATGTCTGACACACCACGCCGGACGTTCATGAAACGGACAGGAGTCGCCGGGCTCACTGTGACGGCCGTCGCAAGTGGAGTGGCGACGGCCGATCGTGCCGACCCGCCGGGTCACAGTCGCAGGCGGGCACGGGGTCGGCTCGATTTCCTCGGGCACGAACTGGGCGAGAACACCCCCTTCTACTCGTTCGGGGACGTCAGCGACGACGGGATGTGGGGCGTGATCGGTGCCTGGCCCCGAAGTGGGAGCACCACCGTCGCCTCACTATATGACTTGGCGGACCTCGAGAACCCGGTCGAAGCCCACCAGCTCGAAAACCCGCAGCCAGGGTATCGAACGAACCACGTCCGGTTCGACGGCCCGCGCGATGGGCTGTACTACATCACCCACGAGAGCGACGGCCCGGACGAAGTCCTCGGCATGTCCGTCGTCGACTTCGACTGGGAGGAGGGCAGTCCCGACGATCCGTCGGTGCTGGCCACGGTGGATGCGCCAAACACGGGCGCCCACACGATCTCCGAACACCCGACGGAGCCGGTTATCTACATGGTCGACACGAACGGTGGGTCGCCAGGGGTCATCCCCGTCGACGTCAGCGACCCGCACACCCCCGAGCGGGCCGAGGTAGCCGGCCCGGTCGGCTACTGTCACGCACTGGAGGTCGATACGACGCGGGATGTCCTCCACTGTGCGTATATCGGCGGCGCGTTCGTCGGATACGTCATCCTCGATATCGGCGACGACCCGCTGGCGCCGACTGAGATCGGTCGCTTTGACTACGACGAGGCGCCTGATTACACCACAGTCGGCGAACCGGGCTTCGAGAGCTGTCATCAGGCCCACTTCGAGACCGAACGGGAGCTGGCAGTCGTCGGCGACGAGATCGGCAGCGGTGTTCCGGGTGGCAAGCACATGTTCGATATCGGCTGGGACGAGGGAAGCCTCGAGAACCCGGAGCCGATCGGCTTTACGACTTCGCCGGACGCTCGCGAGATGGCCCCCGGAGAAACCTACTACTGGACGACCCACTTCCACGACCTCCTTCGCGACCGGGGCGAGACGCTCCTGGTCGACGGTGGCTACCGGAACGGTGTCTGGGTCGCCAATATCACGGATCCCCGTAACCCCGAGCCCCTCGAGCGATACGCGACGGATCACGACCGGGACGAGGCACCGGCCCACCACGAGGAGGTCTGGGCGGCACCGCCGACGCCGCCGTTTGCGTGGAGCGCTCGCTACAACGAAGCGCGTGATTTCGTCTTTGCCAGCGACTCCATTACCGGCGCCTACACGTTCGACGTATCCGGGAAAGCCGCCCGTGGCAAGGACGAAGGCGGGCCCGGGTCCCACTACGACCTCGAGCGGATCCTCGAGGACGGCTGATCCCGTCCGGGATCTGCTGGGCGGAATTCCCCGAAGGGATGTGAGACTCGAGGGCCGACCGACGTGGCGAACGCTGGGTCGTACCAGAGCACGTGCCCACGCTCTCAGCACTTCACATGGACCCCGAGACCGGACTCGAACCCACATCTACGCGAACACTGGCATCCATTTCAACGCACTCGTCAGAGAGTCGGCGTTTGCACCGGGCCAGGTTCAGTATCACGTCCATCGATTGGTAGATAACGGTGAGATAGTCCGGAGCGAGTTTTACGGGCAGACCCACTACTACCCGCCAGAATCCGACGAGCAAGCACAGGCTGTACTGGCGCTGCTTCGGCGTGGAACCGCTCGAGAGATCGTCGTCCACCTGATCGCCCACGAGCGGAGCCGAGTACGGCTTCGGCTCGAGAACCCCGAACGGATGGCTGCGCTGCCCTCGATCGTCGAACCGACGACGGCTGAGCAGCTGGTCGATGGTCTTCGAGCACCCACCGCCTGCACCTCGGTCCGGTCGAGTAGCGAGCAGGCCTAGCGGTCGCCTGACTGTGCCGTGTAGACACCCGTTCAGCGAGTCTGCCGTGACGGCGTCGGACTCGCCACCGGATGGGTTCGCTCCATACTCTGGGTCTCCGCTTCGGCAATCCACTCTCTGTTTGAGGACTACTAATAAATCTTTCTTCTTATATCTATATTTGAATTAGCTATACACATATAATATTATCCGTCTCGTAAATCGATCGGTCTCGAGACGAGACCAGTGAGCCAACATGAGTGACACACCACGTCGAACGTTTATGAAACGGATCGGAATCGCCGGTCTGACGACTGCTGCGGTCGGCACTACACCGGTAGCTGGACGCAGTCCAAATTATACTACGCCGAACACGCCGGGCCAGGCGAACGCACGGACGCGCGGCCGTCTCGACCTGCTCGGACACACGCTCCCGGAGGGCGAGAAGCCCCGCTACACGTTCGGCACCACCAGCCCGGACGGGATGTGGGGCGGGGTAAGCAGCTTCCCCAGCAGCACCGGCTCGAGCGGGAGCGACAGCAACGTCGTCGCGACGCTGTACGATCTCTCGGATCTCGAGAACCCGACGGTCGCCCACGAGCTCGAGTGGCCCGTCGAGAACCACCGCTCGAACCACATGCGGTTCGACGGCACCCGCGACGGACTGTACTACGTCACCCACGAGATGGACGCCGGGGCTGCGGAACCGCTAGGTATGTCGGTGGTCGACTTCGGCTGGGGCGAGGGCTCCGCCGAGGAGCCGGAGGTGCTGGCCACAGTGGACGCGCCGAACACCGGTTCGCACACCAACGCCGAGCACCCCGAGGACACGGTCATCTACATGATCGACAAGGCCGCAAGCGCGCCGGGCGTCATCCCCGTCGACGTCGACGACCCGCACGAGCCGGTGCGCCACGACGCAGCCGGCCCCGACGGCTACTGCCACGCCGTCGAGGTCGACCCGATCCGAGACGTCCTCCACTGTGCGTACATCGGCGGCGACTTCGAGGGCTACGTCATTCTCGACATCGCCGACGATCCGCTGTCGCCGACCGAGATCGGCCGATTCGATTACGACGAGCAGCCCGACTACGGGCTCCTCGAGCCGGGCTTCGAGGACTGCCACCACGCCCACTACGACCCCGAGCGGGACATCGCGATCGTCGGCGACGAACTGTTCGGGGACGTGCCGGGTGCCAAACACGTCTTCGACATCGGCTGGGGCGAGGGCTCCCTCGAGAACCCACAGCCGATCAGTTCGTTTTTCTCGCCCGACGCCCGCGAGCAAGACGTCGGCATCTGGACGACCCACTTCCACGACATTCTGCAGGACGGCGACGAGACGCTGCTGGTCGACGGCGGCTACTCGCAGGGCTTTTGGGTCGCCAACATCACCGACCCCGAGAACCCCGTGGCGACCGAGCGCTTCGCGACCGACCTCGAGCTGGAGCAGGGTGATACGCGACACTCGCCGGGGACGGCCCCCTACAACTGGTCTGCGGTGTGGAACGACGAGCGGGAGTTCGCCTTCTCGAGCGACACCATCACCGGCGCGTACACGTTCTCGGTCGATGCCCGTCCAGCTCGTGGGAAAGACGGTGGCGGTCCAGGCTCGCACTACGATCTCGAGGCGATCCTCGAGCGGTACAGCTGAGCCGGCCACCCAGGGGAAACTGGTCGGGACGGGACCGATACTCCGAGCGCGGATGCCACTCGGGACGACCGTCCCGGACCCGGCCGGCGAGACTCGCCCGACACCTCGACACCGCTGCCCTCCCGACGTTCACGGGACGTCCTCCGGGTGTCCATCGACGACTCGCTACGACCGCCGAGGAGTACTACAGTACGCTCGAGGTGCGATCGGAAGCGTCGGAGACCGGCGTGCGGTGAGTGTGCAACCACGGAGCGGGCGGCGACGGGTGCTCCGCGAGCCAGTTTATTCGATACTACGAACTTATAGATAAATCTGCTGGCCAGTATCAAGTTAGGAAGAGGATATTCATTTTTTATGCGGGATTAGTCTCAATAAGAGACTGGTATGAACAGACGTACCACGTTGAAGACGGTCGGTAGCATCGTCGGGACAGGCGTTCTCGCACCAGGTATCGTGAGTGCGGACGAAACGTGGGCGCGCGAGGAAACGAAACGGTTCTTTACGCATCAGGAGGTCCAGGAGTTCCTCGAGGACGTCGGTCGACGGGCCCGAACCCGATACGAACTCGAGGAGATCGGCGAGAGCCTCGAGGGCCGCGCACTCTCCGTCGCTCGCGTCGGGGAGGGCGACACGGACGTCTTCTTCACGGCCGAACAGCACGGCAACGAGCCGACCGGCACCAACGCGATCCTCGCGGAGCTTCGGGAGCTCGCAACCTCCGGAACGCCGTTCGCTCGGCAGGTTCGCGAGGCACTGACGGTTCACATCCTGCCGATGCACAACCCGGACGGGGCGATGCGCAACCAGCGAACGAACGCCGACGGCGTCGATCCCAACCGGCAACACGACTACGAGGTCGGATCGAGCGACAACCCGTCGCCCGAAACGCAGGCGATGATCGATTACGTCGTTCCGCTGGAGCCGCTGAGGGTCGCCGACCTCCAC
>NZ_JBLRWX010000161.1:0-4891 GCF_047921035.1 Natronococcus sp. | reverse complement strand
GACGGGCCTCGAGGGCGATCCCGTCACCGAGACGGCCGTCGTCGTTCCGATGACCGACCGGGAACACGAGAGCCCGGCCGCGGCCCGCGTGCTCGCCGAACTCGAGTCCCTCGAGCCCGCCGCGGTCGTCGTCCCGGTCCGGGCGTCGCCCGCTCGGATCGGTCCGTTTCGCGAGTGGCTCGAGACCTTCGCCCTGCCGATCGAGGTGCTGTGGTGTAACGCGCCGGCCCTCGAGGAGCGACTCGCCGACGCCGGGCTCGCCGGCGAGACCGGCAAGGGGCGGGACGTCTGGCTCGCGCTCGGTCCCGCCGCCGAGGCCGGCGAGTACGTCGTCGTCCACGACGCCGACGCCCGCAGCTACGAGGCCGACCACGTCCGTCGACTGCTCGCCCCGCTGACGATGGAGTTCGCCTTCTCGAAGGGGTACTACGCGCGCGTCGAGCGCGGACGGCTCTACGGACGCCTGTTCCGGCTGTTCTACGAGCCGCTGCTCCGGACCCTGTCAGCCCGACACGACGAGCCGATCCTCGAGTACTGCGGCGCCTTCCGGTACGCGCTGGCCGGGGAGTTCGCGATGACCGCCGACCTCGCCGAACGACTCCGCCCGCCCCGGACCTGGGGTCTCGAGGTCGGCACCCTCGGCGACGCCTTCGAGCACGCCGGCTTTGCCGGCACCGCGCAGGTCGACCTGGGCGTCCACGAGCACGACCACCGCGCGGTCGCCGGCGAGACCGGGCTCGAGGGGATGAGCCGCACGGTCGGCGCCGAACTGCTGCGGGTGCTCGAGAACGGCGGGATCGATCCCGACTACGAGACGCTACCGGGGCGCTACCGGGAGATCGGTCGGGAGCTGATCGCCCAGTACCGTGCCGACGCGGCGTTCAACGGGCTCGCGTACGATCCCGAGAGCGAACGCGACCAGCTCGAGCGCTACGCCGCCGCGATCGAACCGCCCGGGCCGGACCGCCGACTACCCCGCTGGACCGACGCCACGATCGATCCCGGGATCGTCCGCGAGCGGGCCCGTCCGTGGCAGACGCCGCCGGTCGGCTCGACGGGGACCGACTGACCTCTCAACCTTTATCAGCGCGCCGACCGTTGGACGGCGTATGGACGCGACCGCCGACGAACTCGCCGGCGTCGTCGACCTCTTCGGCGGGCTCACCCGAGCCGAACTCGAGCGAGCCCTCGAGGAGGCGGCGTTTCGCGCCGACGGCGGCGAGGTCGATCCCGACGCCCTCGAGGCGGGGATCGATCGGGCGCTGGAGTCGTTCGCCCTCGTCGCCTACGAGCCGCCCGAGCGATCGGCCCCCGACGGAGTCGAGCCCGGCGAGACCGTGCTGGTCGCCGGGCCGACGGCCTTCCCGACCGTCCCCGACGGCGCCGAGGACGTCCCCCACATCCTCGACGTCGAGCCCAGGCGACCCGACCGCGAGGCCCTCGGCGAGACGGTTCGCGGGGAGTTCGTCGCGGCGGCTGACGCGGCCGTCGACGACGGCGACGACGACAGGATCGAGACGCTGCTGGACGCGAGTTACGACGTCGAAACGTGGGCGCCCGTCGACCTCGCCGACGAACGCGCGCGCCTGGAGGCCGCCCTCGAGTGATCAGATGGGACCGAGACTGAACCTCGCGCCGATCGCGGACCACCCCCCGATCGGCATCGACGACCAGGAACACGACGCGGCCGTCGTCGCCCCCGTCATCGAGCGCGACGAGGAGGACTACCTGCTGTTCACCCGTCGGTCCGACGATCTGGGCAACCACCCCGGCCAAATGAGTTTTCCGGGCGGCGGCGCCGAATCGGAGGACGAGTCGATCCTCGCGACCGCGCTGCGGGAGGCAAACGAGGAGATCGGCCTCGAGCCCGACGAGGCCGAGGTCGTCGGCCAGCTCGACGACATCCGGACGATCTCGGAGTACGCCGTCACCCCCTTCGTCGCCCGGGTCTCCGACCGGGAGTACGAGCGCGACGGGATCGAGGTCGCCGAGATCGTCGTCCTCCCGCTGTCGGGGTTTCTCGACCCTGCAAACTACGAGTGCGAGCGTCGCGACCACCCCTACTACGGCGACATCGTCATCCACTACTTCCACGTCGACGGCTACACCGTCTGGGGGGCGACGGGGCGTATTCTGGTCCAGCTGCTCGAGCTGACCACCGAGTTCGAGGCGCCCGAACGGATCGATCGTTCGACGCTGTGATACGGGCACCCGTACGAGTCCTGCGCGGAACGTCAGCTTTTTGCTCGCGGCCCGCCCAGAACGTCCATGATCGCGCAGACGAGTGATCGCGTTCCGCACCGATCGTAGCCGCCTTTTCGTCGCGCGAGGTGAGTCCCAATGTTAACCACGAGCACCGTCGCCCGAGCCGGACTGGACGGGATCGCGCTGAAACCCGCGGAGTGTGACGTCTCCCTGGCTGCGTCGATCCCCGCCGAGACCATCGCCGTCGACTACGAGGGCCGGGATCATCTCCCGGCGCCGTCGGTCCTC
Organism: Natronococcus sp.; assembly: GCF_047921035.1. Lineage (NCBI taxonomy): Archaea > Methanobacteriati > Methanobacteriota > Halobacteria > Halobacteriales > Natrialbaceae > Natronococcus > Natronococcus sp. Next base: position 2,398 of record NZ_JBLRWX010000161.1, on the reverse strand, counting down.
GAGTCGCTGTCGACCGACGCCGACGTCCTCGTGACGACGCCCGTCCGGGCGGACGGCTTCGACCCGCTGGGCGACGACTCCCTGCTTGCCGAACTGCCGTCGACGGTCGGACGCGTCCTGGTCGCCGGCCACCCCGCCTACCTCACCGACGAGGAACGCGAGCGGGCCGTCGCACCCCGACTGGGTGCGGCCCTCGAGACCGACCCCGACGCCTGGGTCGGCTCCGAGAGCGTCGAACGGATCGCGATGGCGACGGGCGCGACCCAGTACGACCTGCTCTCGCGGTCGACTCCCCGCGAGCTTCGGGCGCTGCGGGCGGCCGGCTTCGAGGGCGACCTCGCCGTCTACGCGCCCGCGGTGTTCGCCGACGAGGACGACGCCGTCCTCGACGCCGTCGGCGACTACGTCGCCCGCCGTCGGCTCGTCGCTCGAGCCCTACCCGAGGACTGCGCGACGGACTCGAGCGCCACCGGCCGTGCGCGCGAGGTCCTGCTGAAGGCCGCCGGCGACTACGCGCTCGTCGGTACCGAACGGGAGGTCAGCGAGCAGACCGACGCCCTGCGGGAGGCCGGCGCGACGACCGTCGTGGGCTACCCCGCTCGAGGGTTGGATCCCCTGCTCGAGTAGCGCCGTTCCGTTTCCGATTTCGGCTCCCGTGAATTACTGAAATAGCGAATCGTTACGTAGGCGAGCAAACTGCTCGCTTCGCTCGCAGTTTCTACTGGGCGAACGGCTGTCCGAGACGCGCGACAGCGCGTCTCTCTGCGGAACGACGATCGAAGCGCGAGCGTAGCGAGCGGTGAGTGAGTCGTCTGTACGTAACACGAGCTTCACGCGGTGTGCTGAGTACGGAACCCGTGCGACCCGCTACCGCTACTGAAACTCCGAGTCGGCGAGCACATCGTTGAGGTCGTCCCGGATCCGCTCGCCCAGTTCCCGGTTGGGCGCCGTCGTGACGACCCGGTTCTCCTGGACGCTCGAGCCGTCGCGGATGAGCATCCGGACGTTACCGCCGTCGTCGGCGCGGGTGACTTTCGCCCGGAGTCCGGACTGCGAGCCCTTCCCCCCGGCGTCGATCGGTCCCGGAATGACCTTCTTGACGTGGGGGTGGCCCGCGACGGTCTGGATCGCGCGCATTCCGGTTCGGCCGCCGATCAGCGTCGAGTGGCTGCCGCCGATCTTCTCGGCCGGCGGGGTCTCGACGACCTCGAGGGCACGGTTTCCGCGGCGCTCGAGGGTCGCCGCCACGGGGTCGTCGGCGTCGCCGTCGACGCGATAGAAGGGGTAGTGGACCTCGCGTCGAACGGCGCGGATCACCTCTCGGCTCCCGCTTGCGTACACCTCCTCGGGGCGCTTGCGACGGATCTCGTCGGCCAGCAGCCCCGCGAAGTTCCGCAGTTCGACGACCTCGTTCTCGCCCTCCTCGGGCGTCGTCGTAACCGTCGTCTCGGCGATGACGGGGTCGTCGGCGTCCTCGCCGGCCAGCATCGTCAGCGTCGCCCGCTCGCGGGTCGCCTCGAGCACGATCGCCTCGGTGTTTTCCGCCCGGCAGACCAGACAGAAGTCTCCGGGTTTCTCGAGGGCCGATCCGCAGTGACGACACTCCATACCGGCGATTCGGGAGAGCGGTGTAAAACGGCCCTGTTTTTCCTCGGACTACGCGGAGCCCATCTCGTCAGCGAATTTCGTCCCGCAGGCCCGACAGTACCGCGATCCCGCGGCGACGACGGCCTCGCAGTTCGGACACGAGAGCCCGGAGCCGTCGACGGACGCGGTCTCGATGTCGGTGCCACAGGAGGGACAGTACGCGGCGTCCTCGGAGACGCGGGCGCCGCAGTCCGGACAGCGCTCCCGCCCCTCCCAGAGCACCTGCCGGCGCGACCGGGAGACGTAGTTGTACGCCCCCCAGAGGACGTTCCCGATCCCCATCGTCCACCAGATGGTCAGGACCGCGACCAGGATGTGGGAGGCGACGGAGCCGAACTCCCGGTCGACCATCACGACTCGGTCCCGACCCTCGTCCTCGATCGTCCATCCCTGGGCCACGAGGTCGTCGATCTCCCGCTGCAGGCGTTCGCTTCGCATGCTCGAGGTAGGGCTCGGGCGAACAAAAGCCTGTCAGGCGTCGGCAGGGCCGGTTTCCGGTGACGCCCTCGAGACGAATCAGCCCAGGTCGACGGGATCGACCTTCAGGTACTCCCGCGCGACGACCGTCGCGTACGACCCCTTCGGCAGCGCGAAGGAGAGCGTCAGCGGATCGCGCTCGAGCCCCAGGTCCGTCCGAACCAGGATCGCCCGGCGGGTCCCCGTCGAGTGGAACTCCCCCGGAAGGTCGAAGTCGCCGGACTCGAGCCCCAGCTCCTCGAGCACGTCGCGTTCGATCTCGCCCTGCTCGCCG
>NZ_JBLRWX010000160.1:0-4922 GCF_047921035.1 Natronococcus sp. | reverse complement strand
GATCGACCCGGGCGTCGTGCGCGTGCCGCTGCGGCTGCGCAGCGAGAGCGCACGGGTCGCGTTCGCGTGGGCCGTGAGCCTGCTCCCGGGCACGGTCGCGGCGGTGCTCGGCGACGACGAGCTGACGATCCATGCGCTCGATACGTCCCTGCCGCTGCGCGAGCGCCTGCTCGAGCTGGCCAACGCCGACCTGGGCGCGCCCGTCGAGCGCCTCCGGGAGCCGATCGAGCGCTACGACGAGCTGATCCGGGAGGCGTTCCGGGAGTATCGGCTCGAGGCCTCCGCCCGCGAGGTCTTCGCGCTGCTCGAGCGCAGCCGGTGGTACCCCTTCATCGCGTTCGAGCTGCCGCCCGACGATCTCGAGCGGTTCGTCCTCGAGCGACCCGCCGGGGAGTACACGATCCCCGAACTGCTCGAGTACGCCGACTACTCCCGCTCGAAGCTCTCCCACTACGTCGAAGACGCCGACGAACTCAAGCGGACGGTCGCGACCCAGCGGACTTACCTCGAGGGGATCGACGGCGAACCGCTGACCGTCGGTTGGCCCCCCGGTCCCGCGGGCCTCCTCGAGCGCCGAACCCGCGAGTTCCGACCGTTCGTCGACCGCGTCGCCGACGAGGAGACCGTCGTCGCGCTTCGGGAGGTGCGGGCGCTCGCCCGCGACGACGAGTACGACCGCCTCCAGACGGCGGCCCAGGCCGTCGAACAGCTCACCGCCGACGAGCGCGAGCGACTTCGTGAGGGCCGCGTCGAGGCCGAACTCGAATCCTTGCGAACCGAGCGGGAGCGCCTCGAGGCCGCGCTCGATGTCGACGATCCGGTCTGAGACGGTCCGCCGGACGATGTGTGGTCGCTCCGACCCCCATCTTCGACGGCGGCGGCGGCCACCGTCCGGAGCGACTGACAGTCCCGCCCTCTTTAACAAGGTCCCACCACTCAGTTAATACTCCGGCACCCACTACCGAACGACGATGAATCACTGGAACCGGCTTCTCGCGGCGCTCGGCGTCGCCCTGCTCGCCGGTGCGGGGGGCTCGATTCTGTACTCGCTGTCCAGCCACGGCCACAACCCGGAAGTGGCACTGCTCGAGGTGTTCATCGATGCCGTCCTGATCGGGCTCCCGGGAGCCGCGATGGTGTACACCGGCTTCCGGCTACCGAGGACGACGATTTCGCCCGGACTCTACTCGCGGATCGTCGCGTGGGTCGTCGGCGGGGTCGTCGTCATGGCCGTCGTCGTCGGTCTCCGCGAACTCCACCCCGGCGTCGACCTCGATCTGACGAGCGGAGCCCAGCTCATCCTGCTGTCGATCAGCTCCCTCACCGGACTGCTGGTCGGCGTCCAGGACGCCCGTACCAGGACGCAGGCGAAGCGCCTCGAGGAACAGAACGCGGAGCTCCGGCAGAAGTACGAACTCGAGCGACAGAACGAACGGCTGAAACGCGCGGAACGGCGCCTCGAGGAGGCGGTCTCGGAGCTGGAGGCCTCGAACGAGCGCCTCGAGGAGTTCGCCTACGCGGTCTCGCACGACCTCCAGGAACCCCTGCGAATGGTCACGAGCTACCTGCGGCTGATCGAGGATCGGTACGCCGACGACCTCGACGAGGACGGCGAGGAGTTCATCGCCTACGCCACCGACGGTGCGGACCGAATGAGCCGGATGATCGACGGCCTGCTCGCGTACTCGCGGGTCCAGACGCAGGGGAGTCAGCTCGAGCCGGTCGAGCTGGATCGCGTGCTCGAGGACGTTCGCACCGACCTGCAGCTCCGGCTCGAGGAGACCGATGCGGACGTCGCCAGCGAGCCGCTGCCCCGGGTACAGGGCGACGAGAGCCAGCTGCGACAGGTGTTCCAGAACCTGCTGTCGAACGCGATCGAGTACAGCGGCGACGAGCCGCCGCGGATCCGGATCGCCGCGGAACGGGCCGCGACGGACGCGACAGAAGGCGGCCGGGAGTCATGGACGGTCTCGGTCAGCGACGACGGCGTCGGGATCGATCCCGCGGACCAGGGCCGGATCTTCGACCTCTTCCAGCGGATCGACACGGACGACGAGCGGACGGGGTCGGGGATCGGGCTGGCGGTCTGTGAGCGGATCGTCGAGCGACACGGCGGGGAGATCCGCGTCGACTCCGACCCCGGCGAGGGATCGACGTTCTCCGTGACGCTTCCCGCCGCGGATCCGGTATCGACCGCTCGGGAGGTCGACGGCGCGGCGCTCGACCGGTAGCCCCGTTTCGCGGTCGGTCCCGGGAACTGAAGGGGCCGCCCGCCGTACGTACGGTATGGCCGGACAGGTCGTTGTCCCGATGGACGACTCCGATCCCGCACGCGGCGCACTCGAGTACGCCATCGAGCGGTTCCCCGACGACGAGATCACGGTCGTCCACGCGGTCGACGACCTCGAGGCGGGGTACGCCGGCGAGCCGTCGGCGGCCGACAGCGAGGTCTTCGAGGACGCCAGGCGAATGGCCGAGGAACGCGGGCGTCGACTCGAGACCCGCGTGCTCGAGGGCCAGGCCGCCGAGGCGATCCTCGAGCACGTCGCGGAGGCCGACGTCGACGGGATCGTGATGGGAAGCGAGGGTCGCTCGGGCGTCTCGCGGATGCTGCTGGGTAGCGTCGCCGAGCAGGTCGCCCGCCAGTCGCCGGTTCCGGTCACGATCGTCCCGAACGACTCGTGAGCTACCCCGAAACACCGACGTTTTCACCTCGAGCCGTCGAACGAGGGGTATGGACGATCGGACGGGGACGACGCTTCACACGGGTCTCCTCATCCTGACGACGGCGGGCGTCGCCTGGCTCTCGGGGCTGCCGATGGTGTTTCCGAGCCTCGGCCCCTCCGCGTTCGTGCTGGCGCTGTTTCAGGACAGCGACGCGACCTCGCCGCGGCGGGTGATCGGCGGCCACGCGATCGGCGTCGTCGCCGGACTGATCGCCTACCACCTGCTGGCGGGCGGCGTCAGCATGACTTCGGCGACGGCGCCGGGCTCGCTCGAGGGGCTCCAGCTCGCCGCCAGCGCCGTCCTCGCGACGATGCTGACCGTCGGCGGCATGCTCGCGACCGACACCCGCCACCCGCCGGCCTGCGCGACGACGCTGATCGTTTCCCTGGGATTGCTCTCGACGCTGTGGGAGGGGACGCTGATGGTACTGGCGGTCGTCTTGCTCGTCGTCGCCCACCGACTCCTGCTGGCGACCGAGCGCGTCGGCGCCCGGTACGGCGAGGAGCTTCGGCACTGAACTCAGTCGCCGGCGTCGGTCGTCTCGACGTCCTCGCGGGGAAGCTGTTGCTGGAGCACGAACGGGCCGAAGTCGGCGGCCGTTCGCCGTGCGATCGTCGCGATCCGGAGCACGTACGCCAGCAACACGGCGAAGGGACTGAACAGCGCCGTGATCGTCGCGGCGACGACGACCACGTAGAGCCACGGGTGCAGCGCCAGCGCCAGCAGGTTGTCGTACGCGAGGATCACGAAGGCGCCGCCCAAAAGCGTCGGAAAGCCGACGTACAGCAGGATCTTCGAGAGATCCGCCAGCTCCTGTTGCATGTAGACCGTCTTGAAGTACTGTCGGGCGACGTGGATGTCTCCGAGGAGGTCCTCGAGGCGCTCGAGCTGGTTGTCGGCGGCCGTCGAGAGCTCGAACCGGTGGTGTTCGCGGATCTTGCGGACTTCCTGGAGCTGCCAGGGATCGTTGTAGTGGAGAATGACCGCGATCAGTTCGAAGGTGCCGAAGGTCACCCCCTCGAGGGAAAGGCCTGCTGCCGGCAGCCGCTCCGCCTCAGGCGTCGTTTTTCGCCGCGGAGAGCGTCTCGTACATCTCGTCGGCGAGCCCGTTCGCCCGGTCGTCGTCGCGGGCCTCGGCGTAGATCCGGACGAGCGGTTCGGTGCCGGACGGCCGAGCCAGCACCCACGCGTCGCCGTGGTCGAGGCGGTAGCCGTCGCGGGTGTTGAGTTCGGCGTCGGCCTTCTGGGCGTGGTTGGCCGCGGCGTCTAACATCGCGTCGCGTTCGGCCGTCGACTCGTACTCGATGTTGCGTCGAACGTTGGCGTAACCGCTGTAGGGGGCGACGATCTCGCTGACGGGCCGCTCGGCGGCGAGTTCGAGGAACCGCGCGGCGGTGTAGGCGCCATCGCGGGTGAGTCGGTAGTTCGGGAAGAAGATCCCGCCGTTGCCCTCGCCCGCGACGGGGACCTGTTTGTTCTTGGCCTCGAGCTCCCGGATCCGGGTGATGATGTTGGTCGACCCGATCGGCGTCAGCTCGAGTTCGGCGCCGATCTCGTTGACGACGTCGACCAGGCGCTGGGAGACGTTGACCGCCGAAACGGTGGTGTCCTCGGGGTCGAGTTCGGCCGCCGCGAGGGCAGCCAGCGTGGCGTCGCCCTCGACGTACTCGCCGTCCTCGTCGAAGAATATCGCTCGATCCGCATCGCCGTCGTGGGCGATCCCGATATCGGCGTCGGTCGACCGGACGAGCCGACCCAGATCGCCGAGGTTCGAGCGTACCGGTTCCGGATCGCGGCCGGGGAAGTGGCCGTCGGGCTGGCCGTTGACGGTGACGACCCGACAGCCCAGTCGCCGGAAGAATTCGGGACTGGTCAGCGAGCCGGCACCGTGGCCCGGATCGAGCGCGATCGTCAGGTCGGCGTCGGCGATCCGCTCGCGGTCGACGGCCTCGAGCAGCTCGTCGACGTACTCGCGTCTGGCACCTTCGACGTGTCGGACGCGTCCAGTCTCGTCCCAGGGGGCGACCGTAAAGGCCTCCGCGAGCAGCGTCTCCTCGATCTTCTCGAGGTCGGAGACGGCGAGTTCGACGCCGTCGCGGTCGACGAGCTTGACGCCGTTGTACTGTGGCGGGTTGTGCGAGGCCGTGATGACCATGACGGGTACCTCCTCGCGCTCGGCGTAGGCCTGTGCGCCC
>NZ_JBLRWX010000159.1:0-4924 GCF_047921035.1 Natronococcus sp. | reverse complement strand
TCTCGCATCGGTCGACGGCCTCCCCGGTCATTGTTACGGCGCGGTTTCTGTATCGTGGTTACGAGTTTATGAGGCGGGAGCGGCCGTTCCGCCCGGCTCGAGCGATGGCGTCACTACCGGGCGGTTTCGGTCGAACGAGCGAGAGACGCTCGCGGAAGGGACCGCTTACCCGTCGAAAACGGCTCGGTTTCGGGAACGCTACGGGCTGTAGCCCGGCGACTGGACCTCGATCGTCTCGGAGACGTTCTCGAGCTGTTCGCCGATCGTCGCCACGAGGTCGTCGAGCGTGACGATCCCCGTCAGCGTTCCGTCGTCGTCTGGCTGTGCGGTTACGACGTCTTCCGGACCGAGTTTGCCGACTGGCATACGAGTCGGTCGACGCCGGGAACGCTTGTGACGGTACGGCCTTCGAATGAGCGCACGGTCGACCCGAGACGAAACCGACCGGGGAGCCTCGATTTCCGCCGGTTGGCGGCCGCAACGCATCGAGTTGGACGGCCGGATGCTGCGGGGGTGGTGCTTACGGTCGGTGGGCGCCTAGTGGAACCATGCGAGTCCCAAAACAGCTCCGAGACGGTCACACCGACGATGCGGTCGTCCGCGAACTGAACGACGAGGACGGCAGCATGATCACCGTCGACTTCGGCTCCGACGCCGCCGACATGTCCGTCGACGTCGTCGGCGAGACGGTGATCGTCGTCATGGACGACCGGCAGTTCCAGTTCGAGCTGCCCGCGGGCGCCAGCGAGGTTACCGCCAACAACGGGATCCTGACGATCTCCGAGTGACGAGGCCCGAGGGTCGGCGTCCTCCGACCGCGTCGCTCGAGTCTCAGACGGTTTCCTGTACGTCAGTACCGGCGTAACCGCCGCACGGGTCGCGGTTGCGCCGGTACATCGGTACAGCGATCCGCATCAGTTCTCGGGCGTCGCCTTCGCGGCGAACTTCTCGCGGACCTTCTCGACTTTCGGCGCCGCGTGCATCGAGCAGTAGGCGTCGTTGGGATTCTTCTCGAAATAGTTCTGGTGGTACTCCTCGGCCTCGTAAAAGGTGTCGAGCGGTTCGATCTCGGTGACAATTCCCTCGTAGAGCCCCTCCGCCTCGAGTTCCTCGGCGAAGGCTCGAGCCGTCTCGAGCTGGTCGTCGTCGTGGGTGTAGATCGCCGAGCGGTACTGGCTGCCGACGTCCGGTCCCTCGCGGTCCTTCGTGGTCGGGTCGTGGATCGTGAAGAACACCTCGAGCAGGTCCTCGTAGGCGACCGTCTCGGGATCGTACTCGAGCTGGACGACCTCCGCGTGGCCCGTACTCCCGGAGCAGACCGCCCTGTAGGTGGGATCCTCGGTGTGACCGCCCGCATAGCCCGACGTGACCGATTCGACGCCCTCGAGTTGCTCGAAAGCCGCCTCGACACACCAGAAACAGCCGCCGCCGAACGTAGCTCGTTCCATACCCGGTCGTAGGACACGAGCGCGCAAATGTGTGACGGGACCGATTCAGCGCTCGGCCGTTCGCCAGGTCAACAGCGCCCCCTCGCCGACGCGCTCGAGGCTCTCGAGTTCGAGGATCGGGAAGTCGGCGACGAACCCTTCGCCGTCGGCAAGCGTCGGGGCGTCCCGCCCGCCGATCACCTTCGGGCCGACGAACACCCGTAGCTCGTCGACGAGGCCGGCCTCGAACAGCGAGAAGATGAGTTCCCCGCCGCCCTCGACCATGATCCGCTCGAGGCCCTGGCCCTGCAGCGTCGCGAACGCCCGCAGGAGGTCGACCCGGTCGTCGCCGGCCGTGACCAGCTCCGCCCGGTTCGAGAGGTCCATCCGGTCGTCGATCGTCGCCCGCTCGCTCGTACAGACGTAGGTCGTCGCCGTGTCGTCGAGGACGGCCGCGTCCAGCGGGGTCCGTCCCGTCGAGTCGACGACCACTCGAGCCGGGTGGGCAGGTTCGCCCCGGTCCCGGCGCTCGTCGATCAGCGACTCGTCCTTGACGGTGAGGTGGGGGTCGTCGGCGAGGACGGTGCCGACACCGACGACGACGGCGTCGCTGTCGGCCCGGAGGCGGTCCATCCGCGCGAAGTCCTCGTCGCCGCTGATGGCGATCTGTTCGCGGCGTCTCGAGGAGAGCTTCCCGTCCGCGCTCATGGCGGCGTTGACGACGACGTGCATACCCTCTGCTGGGTGACGGGTCCTAAAGAAGGCGTGGGTGAGCGAGGTGGGGGCGCTCGAGTCGGAACGGGAGCGACGGCAGCTACGGTACAATAGGTAGCTATCCCAGCTGATTTGGCTGAGTAAGGTGAGGTAGGTACGGTAGGTACAATAGGTGAGCTGGATATCGGTTTGCGTGGCGAACTGGAGACGGCCCGGCCCTCGAGGACCACGTCTCCGTCATCTATTTGTGGATGTCACGACTGCTTTCATCTATTCAACATGAGCCAGGCGACGCGCTCGGAGCGCTGCTACACGAACTCGAATCTCTTCTCGGGACACTATCTCGACGACCGGGTGCAGCAGCGAGACGAGTGGGACTGCGACGACGAGGCCCGCGCGGTCTTCGAGGAGTTGCAGGCGCTGTACCGCGACGAGCGGGAGCTGGTGGCGGGGTACGGCGAGGACTCGCTGATCGACAACTGGATCGACGAGGTGCTCGAGATCCTGGGGTTCGGGACGAACGTCGAGACGACGCTGCCCGACGGGAGCGGGTTCGTCGACAGCCTGCTGTTCGAGGACACGGCGACCAGACGCGAGGCGGCCGCCACCTATCTCGACACCGAGGACACCGCGGACCTGTTCGATCGCGGCGTCGGGATTCTGGAGGCCAAGCGCTGGGACGCCGACTTCGACCAGCGATTTAGCGAGCGACGGCCCTACCGGAACGCCTCCCACCAGATCAAACACTACCTCGAGCGCACCCCCGAGAACGTCCAGTGGGGGATCCTGACGAACGGACGGACCTGGCGACTGTACGGGACCAAGGAGTACGAGACCCAGACCTACTACGAGATCGACCTGCCCGCGCTGCTCGAGCGCGGGAACCTGGAGGCGTTCAAGTACTTCTACGTCTTCTTCCGGCCCGAGGCGTTCCGGGAGCGGTCGGGGTCGACGTTCCTCGAGTCGGTGTGGTCCGAAAGCGAGACGGTCGCCCAGGAACTCGGCGAGGATTTGCAGGACAACGTCTTCACCGCGCTGCGGGTGCTGGGTCGTGGCTTCGTGGAGACGAACGACCTCGAGATCGATCCCGGCGACGACGCGGCGCTGGCCGAACTCAAAGAGCAGTCGCTCGTCCTGCTGTACCGGTTGATGTTCGTCCTCTACGCCGAGTCCCGCGGGCTGATCCACCCCGAGGACGGGGACGCCGTCGCGGAGTACGAGTCGAACTTCAGCCTCGACGAACTGCGCCTCGAGATCCACGAGGAGATCGGGGAGGTCGACGACGGCTTTGAGACGTACAGCGAGCACTCGACGACGATGTGGAGCCGGCTCGAGGACCTGTTCCGGCTGATCGACGAGGGCGAGGAGAGCCTGGGGATTCCGCCGTACAACGGCGGGCTCTTTAATCGGGAGAAACACGACTTCCTGACCGATCACGACGTGAGCAACCGCTACCTCGCGGAGGTGATCTACCGGATCTCGACCACCGAGAACGAGGCGGGGCGGTACGTGCTGGCCGACTACGCCGACCTCGACACTCGCCATCTGGGCAGCGTCTACGAGGGGTTACTCGAGCACCAGTTCCGGATCGCGCCCGAGGCCTACGCCGCCGTCTCGGAGGACGGCGGGCAGGTCTGGAAACCCGCGACGGAGGTGTCGGTCGCGGCGGCGGTCGAGACCGTCGACGAGGGCGGACTGTACGTCGTCAACGACGAGGGCGAGCGGAAGGCGACGGGCGCCTACTATACGCCCGACTACGTCGTGACCTACATCGTCGAGGAGACGGTGGGACCGCTGGTCGAGGAGATCAAGAACGATCTCGAGTCGCAGGGGTTCGAGCCGGGCACCCACGAGTATCTCGGGGCCTTCTACAGGCGGGTGACGGACCTGAAGATCCTCGACCCCGCGATGGGCAGCGGCCACTTCCTCACACGGGCGACGGAGTATCTCGCCCAGCAGGTGATGGAGGAGGTGCGCGAACTCGAGGAGGCGACGGCCTTCGACGAGCAACGGGTTCGCCGGGACGTCGCCAAGGAGTGTATCTACGGCGTCGACCTGAACGGGATGGCCGTCGAACTCGCCAAACTGTCGATGTGGCTCGAGACCCTCGCCGCCGACCAGCCCCTGGCCTTCCTCGATCACCACCTCAAGGCGGGCAACTCGCTGGTCGGCTCGGACGTGACCGAGGTGCTCTCGAGCGATACCGCCGACGACGGCGGGCAACTGACCCTCCAGCAGGCGCTGGCCCGCGTCCGTCAGGACACCCTCGAGCACGTGATGGATCGCATGCAGGAGTTACTCGAGATCGACAACGAGTCCCTCGAGGACGTCCGGTCGATGGAGGAGATCTACGACGAGGTTCGCTCGGACCCGTTCTACCAGCGCCTGTTCGAACTGACGAACGTCCACACCGCGGAGCGGTTCGATCTGGACGTTCCCGAGGGGGCCTACGAGCGGATGGCTCGAGCGATCGACGACGAATCCGAGTGGGCAGCGGTGCAGGAGGAAGACTCAGTCGATCACATCGACAGCCGCACTGTCTTGTCCAGTAAGCGCTGAATCTGGGTGAACTGTGCTCGGCCCGTCTCGAAGAGACGGCTGGGATGAGCTTCGGCACTGGGTAGTCGCTGTCGGCGGCGGATCGCCGCCGACGCGACAGTGTCGCCACTCACAACCGCTGCCCCAATTCAGGGACAGCTACCGGAAGAACCGGTCGTCGAGTGGTTGATTTGCTGGGACAGCTCTGCGCACACCGAGGGCTGTCCAGGCAGCACGAACCACCA
>NZ_JBLRWX010000158.1:0-5058 GCF_047921035.1 Natronococcus sp. | reverse complement strand
GGTCATCGACATCCACACCGTGGGCGCGGGCGGCGGGTCCATCGCCCACATGGACGCGGGCGGCGCCCTGCGCGTGGGGCCCCGGTGCGCCGGTGCGGAGCCCGGGCCCATCTGCTACGGCCGGGGCGGCCGTCAGGTGACCGTCACCGACGCCAACGTCGTGCTGGGCTACATCGGCCCCGACACGGCGCTGGGCGGCGAGATGACTCTCGACGTCGACGCGGCCCGCGAGGCCCTCGAGGAACTCGCCGCGGAGGCCGGCCTCGAGGGCGCCCTCGAGGCCGCCCGCGGCGTCTACCGGGTCGCGAACGCGACGATGACACGCACCATTCGGTCGGTGACCGTCGAACGCGGTCACGACCCCCGCGAGTTCGCGCTGGTCGCCTTCGGGGGCGCGGGGCCGATGCACGCCGCGGCGCTGGCCGACTCGCTCGAGGTCGACCGCGTCGTCGTCCCCCGTCCCGGGGGCGTCCTCTCGGCCTTCGGCCTGCTCGCGGCCGACGAGAGCTACGACGCGGCCCGAACCGTCCGAACTGCGCTCGACGAGGCCGAACCGGACCGGCTCGAGGGCGTCTACGAGGAACTCGTCGCGGACGTGCTCGCGGACGCCTCGGACCCGGACGCGGCGCGGATCGAGCGCGCGGCCGACTGTCGGTACGCCGGACAGAGCTTCGAGCTGACCGTTCCCGTCGACGAGACGGTCGATCCGGACGCGGTCGGGGAGCGGTTCCACGCCGCCCACGAACGGGCCTACGGCTACCGGATGGACGAGGCCGTCGAGGTCGTCACGCTGCGGGCGTCGGCGACCGTCGAGGGGAGTTCGCCGACCGTCCGCCACGACGGCGCGGGCGACGCCCGAATCAGTACGCGGGAGGCGAACTTTCCCGCCGAGGGAACCCGCGAGACGGCCGTCTACGACCGCGATCGGCTCGAGTCCGGCGCGACCGTTCCGGGGCCCGCGGTGCTCGAGCAGGCCGAGAGCACGGCCGTCGTTCCGCCCGCGTGGACGGGCGAGGTGCTGGCCGACGGAACGCTCGTGATGACGGAGGGAGAGCGATGACCGCGAACAGAGCACCCGACGGCGACGGTATCGACCCGGTCACGCTGGAAGTGCTGCGAAACCAGCTCGAGGGCATCGCCGAGGAGATGGGCCAGACCCTGATTCGGGGCGCGTACTCGCCGAACATCAAGGAGCGACGGGACTGCTCGACGGCGCTGTTCGACGCCGACGGGCGGATGATCGCTCAGGCCGAGCACATCCCCGTCCACCTGGGCGCGATGCCGGAGGCGGTCGACGCCGTCCGCGAGTACGACCCCGAGCCCGGCGACGTGTTCGTGCTCAACGACCCCTTCCGCGGCGGAACGCACCTGCCGGACGTGACGATGGTGTCGCCGATCGCCCCCGCTGCGGACTCACCGGAAGGGGACGGCGAGAACCGCAGCATCGTCGGCTACGCGGTCTCGCGGGCCCACCACGCCGACGTCGGCGGGATGACCCCCGGGAGCATGCCGGCCGGCGCCCGCGAAATCTACCAGGAGGGGCTTCGGATCCCACCGACGCGCCTCGTCAGGGACGGCGAGATCCGCGAGGACGTCCGGTCGCTGCTGCTCGCGAACGTCCGCAACCCCCGCGAACGGCGGGCGGACCTGCGGGCACAGCTGGCGGCGAACGACCGCGCCGCAGCGCGCCTCGCCGACCTGTTCGACGAGCACGGCCGCGAGACGGTCCTCGAGGGGTTCGACGCCGTGATCGACTACTCCGCCGAACGGATGCGTGACCAGGTTCGGGCGCTGCCCGACGGTACGTACGAGGCGACCGACGTCCTCGAGGGCGACGGGATCACCGACGAGGACGTCGAAATCCGAGTGGCGGTAACCGTCGACAGCGAGGCGATCGACGTCGACTTCGCGGGGACCGCGGGCCAGCTCGAGGGCAACCTCAACGCTCCCCTCGCCGTGGCGACGAGCGCGGTCTACTTCGTCGTCCGCTGCGTCACCGATCCCGAGATCCCGCCGAACGAGGGCTGCTACGAGCCCGTGACGGTCCGGGCGCCCGACGGCTCGCTGCTGAACCCGAACCCGCCGGCGGCCGTCGTCGGCGGCAACGTCGAGACCAGCCAGCGGGTGACCGACGTCGTCTTTGCAGCACTGGCCGAGGCGGCGCCCGACCGGGTTCCCGCCGGCAGTCAGGGGACGATGAACAACCTCACCGTCGGCGCCCGGGACGGCTCCTTCACGTACTACGAGACGATCGGGGGCGGGTTCGGCGCTCGATCCGAGAGGGACGGGATGGACGGCGTCCAGGTCGGGATGACCAACACGCTCAACACGCCCGTCGAATCGATCGAGACGGAGTACCCGTTCCGAGTCGAGCGCTACGCGTTGCGGCCCGACAGCGGCGGTCGCGGCCGGTTCCGGGGCGGCCTCGGCCTCGAGCGCGCCCTCACCGTCGAGACCGAGGCGACCGTCTCCCTGCTGACCGAACGGCGCCGACACGCGCCGAGCGGCGTCGCGGGCGGGGAAGACGGCGCCGTCGGCGAGAACCTGATCGACGGCGAACCCGTGCCCGCGAAGACGACGGTCGACGTCGATCCCGGGACGACAGTGACGGTTCGGACGCCGGGCGGCGGCGGCCACGGCGACCCCGCCGAGCGCGACCCGGAGGCGCTCGAGGCCGATCGGGCGGATGGCAAGATCACGGAGAGTGAGCAGCGGTGAGCGACGCCGAACCCGCGCCCGAACGATCCGTCCGACTCGGGCTGATCGTCCCCTCCTCGAACACGACCGCGGAGCCGGAGTTCCGACAGTTCGCCCCCGAGGGTGCGACCGTCCACGCGGCGCGGATGGCCCTCGAGTCGGTTACCGCCGACGAACTCGACGCGATGAGCGACGACGCGATTCGCGCGGCGGAGCTGCTGGGCCACGCCGACGTCGACGCCGTCGCCTACGCCTGCACGACCGGGAGCCTGCTCCACGGGCCCGGATTCGACGTCGAACTCGAGGCCGAAATCGGCGAGGCGGCGGGCGTCCCGGCCGTCGCGACGGCGCGCTCGGTCTGTCGGGCGCTCGAGGCCCTCGATGCCGAGCGGATCGCCGTCGTCACGCCCTACACCGCCGACCTCGACGAGCGGGAACGGGAGTTTCTCGAGGCGGCGGGCTACGAGGTCGTCGCGATCGAGGGCCGCGGGATCGAGGCTAACACCGAAATCGGCGCGCTCGAGGCGGCCGACGCGCGCCAGCAGGTGCTGGGGGCGGTCGATGCCGACCTCGCCGCGTCGGTCGACGCCGTCTTCGTCTCCTGTACTAACTACCGATCGCTGGACGCGGTTGCGGACCTCGAGGCCGAACTCGGCGTCCCGGTGATCACGAGCAACGGCGCGACGCTGTGGGATCTCTGTCGCCGCCTCGATATCGCGGTGGACGCGCCGGGGACGCTGTTCGCCGAGCCGTCGCGCCACGTATAAACCGCGGCGCGACGACGGTCGAGTATGTTCGATACGCGTCCCGACCGCGAGGCCGAGGTGGCCCTCGTCGGTCGCTCGAACGTGGGAAAGTCGACGCTCATGCGCGAGCTAACCGGTCACACGTTCGATACCGGCGGGAAACCCGGCGTCACCCGCGAGCCGAACCACTTCGACTGGACGGCCGAGGACTTCGTCATCACCGACCTCCCCGGCTTCGGCTTCATGAGCGGCGTCGACGAGGATCGCCGCGAGCAAATTAAAACGGATATCGTCCGCTACCTCGAGGAGTACGCCGACAACGTCCTCGTGGCGGTCCTGGTCGTCGACGGCAAGAGCGTCATCGACATCATCGACCGCCACTCCGGCCCCGACGAGATCCCCTACGACGTCGAGATGTTCCACTTCCTGCGCGAACTGGATATTCCGACGGTGGTCGCGGTCAACAAGATGGACAAGGTCGACGACCGCGACGAGCGACTGAACGAACTCTGCGATCGGCTGGGCTTGCTCCCGCCCTGGAAGCAGTGGCAGGAGACGATCGCGCCGATCACCGCCAAGACGGGTCGGATCGAGCCCCTGAACGAGGCCGTTCGCGAGCACCTCCACGAGCAGAGTCGGGACGACCTGTTCAAGTTCTTCTGAGCGAGTTCCCCGCTCTCCCGTCGAGTTCCCGGGGCGCTCGAGACATCTTCGGCCGTCGAATTTTCGACCGGAGCGCGTACTGGCTCCCGAGACAGACGTGAAATTATGCATTAGTTACAGGATATCTTAACTGTCCGGTAACAATAGCTCGAACCGCCGTCCCCGCTGGCATGGACGATGATCGCGGGGCTCTCGAGGCCCGGACCAGCCGGCGCGGACTCTTTCGACTCGGTGCGGCGAGCCTACTCGCGCTGGTCGGCGCCGGAACGGGCGCGGCCGACGACGGCGACGGGGAGTCGAACGGACAACTCGTGTTTATCTACGACGACAGCTGGCGCGAGGACTGGACCCAGACGTTTCCGGTTCACCAGGAGGAGGGCGTGCCGGCCTGCTGTGCGGCAGTCACGGAGTACGTCGACACCGGCTGGGGGCTGCTGCCGGAACACCTCCACGAGATGGAATCGGAAGGGTGGGAGATCATATCACACACTGCGAGCCACGGGGTCGTCGGGAACCTCTACCTGACCGCCCCGGCCGAGCCGGACGACGAGCGGCTCTCGGTCGACGGAAGCTTCCTCGCCGATCACGAGGGCGAGCCGGTCGTCGTCGGAGACGAGGACGGAACGGTCGAGAACGCGATCGCCGGCGGCGGACAGGACGACGGGTTCTACCTCGAACTCGAGGAGCCCGTCGGCGAGTCGTTCGCGGCCGAGGAGACGTTCGTCCGCTTTACCGACGAGCGGATCCGCGAGGAGGTCGTCGGCTCGAAGGAGGAGCTCGAGGAGATGGGCGTCGACGTCGACTATTTCGTCTCCCCCTTCGGCCGCAGCGAGGGGCTGGTCGAAAAACTCGTCGCGGAACAGTACGCCGGGTTCGCGAACCGCGAAGGGAATGGGCTGAACGGAATCGCCAATATCGACCCGTACGATCTCGGACGGACGAGCATCGACGG
>NZ_JBLRWX010000157.1:0-5262 GCF_047921035.1 Natronococcus sp. | reverse complement strand
GCACTGACCACCGGTACCGGCTCCATCTTCGGCTTCCTGGTCGCGCGCCAGGCCTATGATTCCGCCCTACTGGCGCCCATGTTCATCGTCATGTCCTTCTCCTTCGGGCTGGCGATCTTCCTGCTGGTGCTCGCGGGGTTCACCGCCTACCTGCTGTACTACGTCAACGCCGACCCGATGCCGGCCGAGGAGAAACCCGAGGCCAGCGACGGGGTATCCGGCCGGGACCTCGCGCTCGTCGGGGGCGGGCTGCTCGCGCTCGTGGTCGGCTCGCGGTGGCTCGTCGCCGGCGGCACCGACCTGTTGCTCGAGTTCGGCTTCTCGGAGCTGTTCGTCGGCCTCACCGTGCTGGCGCTCGGAACGTCGCTCCCCGAACTCGCCGCCTCCGCCGTCGGCGCCGTCCGCGGCGAGACCGGCTTCGCGATCGGCAACGTCGTCGGCTCGAACATCTACAACGTGCTCGCGGTGCTCGGCATCGTCGCGCTGATCACGCCCATCGAGATCGCTGCGAGCACGCTCCGGTTCGAACTCCCGATACTGGTCGGCTTCACCGTCGTCCTGGTCGCGATGATGGGGTACGGACGGCGGCTCACACGCGCCGACGGCGTCGTTCTCCTCGCTGGCTACCTCGGCTTCGTCTTCCTGCTCGTCCCGTAGCACCCAAACGATTTGGGAGTGGACTTTACGGGATACCCCTTGTACGAAACGTATGAGCGAATCGAAAGAAACCACGTACGTCGGGAAGGCCTGTGCGTACATCACCCGGGAGACGGGCGAGTTGCTCGTCTTCGAGGGCCCGGGACATGAGGGCCTCCAGATTCCGAAGGGAACCCTCGAGGGCGACGAGTCCCCTCGAGAGGGGGTGTTTCGCGAGGTACGCGAGGAGAGCGGTCTCGCAACGCTGCAGGGAACCGAACACCTCACGACCGATATCTGGGTTCGGCGCCAGTCCCCGCCGAAGTGTTACGTCCGCCACTTCTTCCACGCGACCGTCCACGAGCCCCGCGACCGCTGGACCCACACGGTCCGGGACGGCGGCGACGAACACGGCTCGGAGTTCGAGTTCCGGTGGATCGAGCCGACGGCCGACCGCGAGTTCGCGCTGGATCTCGACGACTACGTCGGCCTCCTGCCGTCCGCGACGGCCGGTCGAAATCCGCAGGTCGCCTCCGACTGATCCGGATTGCTGTACCGATGTTCCGGCGCAACCGTCTCGGGTCGCGGTTGTGCCGGAACTGACGTACAGTAAACCGTATGACACCCTTCTCGACCGATCGAAAGCGGAGCGTATTCGAGGCCCCGCCCCCGAGGAGTCGACGTGATCGCAATCGTCGAGAGCCGCGCCGACCGCGCCTCAGTCCATATCTGCGAGCAGCTCCGGAAGCTCGCCGACTGGACCGAACGCGAGGATCCGAACCGTCCCGCGGCCGACGGCGGCGGCACGTACTACCGACTCGAGGGCGCCGAACTGCGCTCGTTCGACGACCTCCATCTCGACCTGGAACGGCCGGCCGAGGCCTTCGACTGCGACCCCGAGCTGCTAGTCTTTGCCTCCCGGCACTCGGGAGATACGGGCGCCCTGCTGACCGGCCACTTCACGGGGAACTTTGGTTCGGCGGAGTTCGGCGGCGAGGACGACGCCCTCGCAGAGGCCTGCCCGAACGCCCTCGCCGAGCTGCTCGCGGCCTTCGAGACCCACGCGCCGGAGGGGTACGACGTCGGCATGGAGTGTACTCACCACGGCCCGAGCGAGGTGGGCTGTCCGTCGCTGTTCGCGGAGCTGGGCAGCGACGACGAGCAGTGGGACGACCCCGACGGCGCCGCGGCCGTCGCCCGGGCGATCCTCGAGCTCCGTGGGGTCGACGCCCACTGTAACAGGCAGGTCGTCGGCTTTGGTGGCAACCACTACGCGCCCCGCTTCCAGCGGGTCGTCGAGGACACCGAGTGGGCGGTCGGGCACATCGC
This sequence comes from Natronococcus sp., assembly GCF_047921035.1. Taxonomy (NCBI): domain Archaea; kingdom Methanobacteriati; phylum Methanobacteriota; class Halobacteria; order Halobacteriales; family Natrialbaceae; genus Natronococcus; species Natronococcus sp. The sequence continues at coordinate 3,297 of NZ_JBLRWX010000157.1, read as the reverse complement.
CGCCGACTGGGCGCTCGAGTCGATGGGCCACCCCGAGAACCACCGGGAGGTGATCGAGCGCGCGTTCGAGGCGAGCGACGCCGAGCTGGCGGTGCTCGACGGCGAGTGGCCCGTCCTCGAGGAGCTCCTCGCCGACCTCGATCGCCGGATCGTCGGCGAGACCTGGCTACGGGCGGTCGGCGACCGCCCGCTCGAGCTGGTCGAGGCCGTCGAGTCCGAGCTCGGAACCGTCGAAGCGGGAGTGCGGTTCGGCGACCGCCGCGAGGAGTCGTTCGTCGTCCGCGAGCTGCCGGGAGAGCTGCTCGAGACCGCCCAGGGCGTCGACCCCGATCGGGTCCGGAAGCTGTTCGAGCACCACGCCGTCGCCTTCGAGACCGAGAACGCCGGCAGCCGCGTCGGGGGCCGCGTCGCCCTGCCCGATCCGGAGGCGAAACGGGAGGTCCTCGAGGATCTCGTCCCGGTCCTCGAGGAAAAGTACGAACGCGTCTCGCTCGGGGAGGAGGCCGTCGTCGCAGAGGAGCGCGCGTTCGACCCCGAACTCGCCCGAACCCTCGGCGTCCCGGAGGGGCCGGCGTTCGGCGCGCTCGCGGACGGCGAGGCGGTGACCGTCGACGGCGAACGGATCGATCCCGAGGCCGTCCACCGCGAGCGCACCCACCGGTTCGAGTTCTGACCGGTCGGGTCGGGGAGGGAAGTCCTCGGTTGTCCCGCCGGGGGTTGCGGTCGATCGGTTCTCGACTCCCGACACGTAACCGCGCCTTATCCCGCCTCCGGGCGTCTGACGTGTAGGGGAAAGGTAATTATGCTCCATCTACTACTGGCTCCCAGGAATGGACTCTCTTATCGAAGACGCGATCGACGAGGCCGAGAACGCGGAGGGGGACGTCCCCGACGCGTCGGGGTCGGACCGGTCGAGCGCGAACGGCGTCGACAACAGCGGCACGATGACCGACGACGAACTCGAGGACGTTCTGCAGGATCTCCAGACCGACATTACGGTCGTCGGCTGCGGCGGCGCCGGCGGGAACACCGTCAATCGGATGCACGAAGAGGGGATCCACGGGGCGAAGCTCGTCGCCGCGAACACCGACGTCCAGCACCTGGTCGAGATCGAGGCCGACACAAAGATCCTGATGGGCGAGGACAAGACCGGCGGCCGCGGTGCGGGCTCGCTCCCCCAGGTCGGCGAGGAGGCCGCCCTCGAGAGCCAGGAGGACATCGCCGGCGCGATCGACGGCTCCGACATGGTGTTCGTCACCGCCGGACTCGGCGGCGGCACCGGCACCGGTTCCGCGCCCGTCGTCGCGAAGGCGGCCCGGGAGTCCGGGGCGCTCACCATCTCGATCGTCACCACGCCGTTCACCGCGGAGGGCGAGGTCCGCCGAACGAACGCCGAAGCCGGCCTCGAGCGCCTGCGCGACGTTTCCGATACGGTGATCGTCGTCCCCAACGACCGCCTGCTGGATTCGGTCGGCAAACTGCCGGTTCGCCAGGCGTTCAAGGTCAGCGACGAGGTGCTGATGCGCAGCGTGAAGGGCATCACCGAGCTGATCACCAAGCCCGGCCTCGTCAACCTCGACTTCGCCGACGTCCGCACCGTCATGGAACGGGGCGGCGTCGCGATGATCGGGCTGGGCGAGTCCGACTCCGAGGCGAAGGCCGAGGACTCGGTCAAGACCGCGCTGCGATCCCCGCTTCTGGACGTCGACATCTCCGGGGCGACCTCCGCGCTGGTCAACGTCACCGGCGGGAACGACATGTCCATTGAGGAGGCGGAGGGCGTCGTCGAGGAGATCTACGACCGGATCGACCCCGACGCCCGCATCATCTGGGGGACCTCGATCGACGAGACCCTCGAGGGCAGCATGCGGACGATGATCGTCGTCACCGGCGTCGAGTCGCCACAGATCTACGGCAACGGCGACGAGCAGCCGGCCCAGCCCGAACGTGGCTCCGGGGCTCGAGGCCGGGGCGGCGCTCGCGGCGAGGACGACATCGACTTCGTCAACTGATCGGCGAACGCGACTCACCTTCTCAGAAGAGTGCAGCGATCGACGGCGCCGTCGCGTCAGTCGTCGGCGGTCGCCGGCTCGCCGCCCGCGAGGTCGCCCTCGATGCTCGGCGGATACTTCCCGCGCTCGAGTTTCAGATCCGACTGCGGCCGGGCCATGCAGGTCAGCGCGTAGTTCTCGGCTTCCTCCTCGGTGAACCCACGAGCCGCGGGCTGGGTAACCTCGCCCTCGAGGATCTCGGCGGTGCAGGCCAGACACATCCCGACGCGACAGGAGTACTCCTGGGCGATGCCCTCCTCGAGACAGCGGCTGAGGATCGTCTCCTTGTCGGTACAGGTGATCGACTCGCCGGTGCCGACGAACTCGACGGTGTACTCGGTCATACGGAGCGATACGAACGACCCCGACAAAACTCTTTATTAGCTGGTGCTCGACCGATCCGCCGCCGTCGACCCGCCGGACAGCACATAAAACGTTTTCTTACCCCGCACTCCACACTGTTCCATATGAGTACGCAGGAGCAGTCGGCCGCCGGGGCGTCCGGGACGCGATCGCCGGACGTCGTCGTCGTCGGCGCCGGCACCGCCGGCAGCTATGCCGCAGCGACTGTCGCACGCGAGGGGTATGACGTCGTCCTCGTAGAGCGCAAATCGGAGGACGAGGCGGGCCACATCGCCTGCGGGGACGCCCTGAAGGGCGCGGCGGACTTCCCCGACGCGATCCCCAGGTCCCAGATCGAGCCCGCGTTCACCAACACCGAGGTCGACCACGGTCGCTTCGAGATCCCCCAGGAGGACACCGTTCTCGAAATCCCGATCCCCGGGGAGCTGGCCGTCGTCGATCGATGGGAGTACGGCAGGCTCGTCATCGAGGGCGCCGCGAACGCGGGCGCGGAGATCCACTACGACACCGTCGTCCAGGACGTCACCCAGGACGAGGACGGCCGGGTGACGGGCGTCCGGGCGATGCGGAGGGGCGAACCGCTCGAGTACGAGGCGGAGGTCGTCATCGACGCGGCCGGATCGCTGTCGGTGCTCCAGGACCACGTCGACTTCTCGGGGTCGACGTTCGATACGAACGTCAACTACTCCCACTTCTGTTCGGGCTACCGCGAGGTCGTCACCGTCGACGACCCCGTGGAGTGGTCCGACGCGCTGGTGTTCAAGCCGACCGAGCGGGCCGCGGGCTACCTCTGGTACTTCCCGCGCACGGAGACCGAGATCAACGTCGGCCTGGGCTTCCAGATGACCGAGGAGCCGATGCAGCTCGTCGAGAGCCTGAAGCG
>NZ_JBLRWX010000156.1:0-5285 GCF_047921035.1 Natronococcus sp. | reverse complement strand
CGAGGGCGTCCTCGCGTACGACGACGGCGAGTACCGGCTGCTCGAGCGACCGACCGACCTCGAGGCGCTCGTCTAGCCCGACGCTCGAGTGGCGACGGACCGACCCGACTCCGCTTCTCGACCGAACGATAGGGGGTCGGTCCGGCGATCGATCACTCGATTCGGCTGTCGATGGGTCGTACCCGCTCCTTGACCGCACGTCACACGTGTCTGAGTGTATCGCGGTGATTGTCACCTACCCACATGTTTAATAGACCGGAACCTAAACACAGCCCAAAGTTGCTAATCCAGTGATTAATAATGGCTAACAAAGGTAGTGGGAAGGAGACGATACGAAATATTGGTAACGGTACGATCAACCGCCGAACCTTCCTCGGGGCTGTCGGAGGGAGTACGGCAGCCGTCGGGATGGCCGGCTGTCTCGGCGGAATCGACGGCGGCGACGACGATGTGTTCCGAATCGGGCACCTGGCGCCGACGCGATCCCAGATGGGGCTGGGTGCGGAGCGAAGCATCGAAATCGCGGTCGACGAGGCTAACGACGACGGCGGGATCCTCGACCAGGAGGTCGAACTGCTCTCGGAGAACACGGAAGGGCAGGTCGACGAGGGAACCGCGGTCGTCGAGAGCCTGGTTCAGGAAGACGACGTCGACCTGTTGATCGGAACGTTCGTCAGCGAGGTGACGCAAGGAGTCCTGGACTTCGTCGCCGACCGGAACGTGCCGTTTATTATCACCGGATCGGCCGATCCCGAGACGATCACGGAGTTTCACGGACGGGACTACGAACAGTACAGGAACGTCTTCCGAACGGGACCGATCAACTCCGACCTCCAGGCGGAGGCGATGGGACAGTACGCGGAGTTTCTTTCCGAGGAACACGGCTGGGAAGAGTTTGCCATCCTGGCCGACGACGCCGCCTGGACCGGTCCGTTCATGGACCGACTGCCCGACGAGATCGAAGATCGGGGGTTCGACGTCGTCCACACCGACACGATGGGGATCGAGACCGACGACTTCACCCAGTATCTGGACGACGTGGACAGCGCGGACGCCGACGCTGTGTTCCGGTTTATCGCTCACGCGGACTCGGCGGCGTTCATCTCGACGTGGCAGAGCAACGAGTACCCGTTCGCGGTGGAAGGGATCAACGTTCCGGGTATGTCGCCGGCGTTCTGGGACGCAACGGAGGGTGCGTGTCTGTACGAGACGACCTCCCAGTCGGGTGCCGGCGGCGTCGCGGAGCTCACCGACCGGACGATGCCGTTCGTCGAGGAGTACGAGGACCGCTACGCCGACGACGATCCACCGAGCAAACCCATGTACATGGGGTTCAACTCCTACGACGCGGTCCACTTCTATCGGGAGGCCATCGAGAGCGCCGGCACCGCCGACTACGAGAGCGATCTGGACGATATCGTCGACGCGATGCTCGAGACCGAACACACCGGCGCGGCCGGCGAGATGGTGCTGTACGGCGAGGACTCGGAGTATCCGAACGACCTCCGGGAAACGCGCGACGAGGACGACTTCATCTCGAACTTCCCGATGACTCAGTGGCAGGAGGGCGGGGAAGTCGAGTGCGTCTTCCCCGAGTCCGACGCGACCGCCGACCACGTCGCACCGGAGTGGTTGTAGCCAGACATGCTCGGTACACTGCTGTCGGTGCTGATCCTGGGTGCGATGATCAGTGCCGTCTACGCGCTGATCGCGATCGGATTCACCATGATCTTCGGCGTCGGCGGCGTGTTGAACCTCGCACACGGCGCGTTGATCATGCTCGGCGCCTTCGCGTACCTGGGGCTCACCTCGACGGGCGGGCTGCTCTCTTTGCCCCCACTGGTGGGATTCGTCCTCGCCGTCGCCGTCTCCGCGGGCGCCTCCTACGCAATGTATGCGGGGATCGTACAGTTCATCGAGGAGAACGTCGTCGTCACGTTCCTCGCGACGGTCGTTCTGGCGCTGCTGGCGACCGAACTCGTGACGTTCTGGTTCGGTACCGATCCCTACCAGCTCGTTCCGCTCGTCGCCGGCTCGATCCATCTCGAGACCGTTGGCACCCGGGTTCGGTACATGGAGCTGCTCGGGTTCGTCATCTCCTGGGTTGCGATCGGCCTGCTGTGGTACTACGTGACCCGGACCGACGAGGGCCGATCGATCCTCGCGACTTCGATGAGCGAGCGCGGGGCACAGCTCACCGGCGTCGACCTCGACTTCGTCAAGTCCCGAACGTGGCTGATCGCGGGTTCGTTCGCCGGCATCGCCGGCGTGTTCCTGGGATCGCTGCTCTCGACGTATCCCGAGATGTGGCTCAACCCGCTGGCCATCGCGTTCATCATCGTCGTCATCGGCGGCATCGGCAGCATCAAGGGGTCGGTCGTCGCAGCCTACCTCATCGGCTACCTCGAGACGGTGACGATCCAGTTTCTCGGCTCGAGCTTCCAGGGGATCTTCTCGCTGATCGTCCTTGTCGTCGTCTTGCTGGTCTTGCCACAGGGACTGTACGGGAGGGAGTTCGTCCATGAGTAACGAAACCGACCGCTCGACCGGCGCGAGGCGAGCGTTGCGGAACACCTGGCACAGCGTCGACGACGGACTCGACGCCGTCGGCAGCCGGATCAATCCGCTCTTCCAGCCCCTCGCAAACGGCTACAATCGGCTGTTCGGGGCGACGTTCGGCGAGATGAACGGGCTCCAGTTTCTGCTGATCTTCGGCTCGCTGGTCGGGCTGCTGACGGCCCCGTTCTGGGGGACGTTCTCGCTCGTCCAGACGATGACGGTCGCCTGTATCTGGGCCGTGTTCGCGATGAGCTGGGACATTCAGAGCGGCTACACCGGCTACATCAGCTTCGGCCACTCCGTGCTGTCGGGAGCCGCGGCGTACGCGACGGCGATGCTCGTTTACAACGTCGACCCCGAGATGTCGATGGCGATCACGATTCCGCTCTCGGTCCTGGCGGCACTGGTCGTCGGCCTGCTGATCGCGCTGCCGTCGCTCCGGCTCAGCGGCCCGTACTTTTCGCTGATTACGTTCGTCGCCGTGCTGATCTTCTACCGACTGATCCGCCCGTTCAGCGAGTACACCGGCGGAGAGACCGGAATCCAGGCCGTGTCGGTGTTCACGTACGATCCGCTCGTGCGCTACTACTACATGTTGATTCCGATGCTCGTCGTCGCCGTGGCACTGACGTTCGTCGCCCGTTCGAACGTCGGGCTCGTGCTCATGGCGATCCGGGAGAACGAGTCAGCGGTCAACGCCGCCGGACTCGACGCGACGAAGTTCAAGCTCTGGTCGTTCGTCCTGAGCTCGATCCCGATGGGTATCGGCGGCGTGCTTCTCGTCCACTACTACGGCTCCGTCGATCCGACGACGTTCGTCGTCGTCGACAACAGCATCGAGATGATCGCGATGGCGGTACTGGGCGGAATGAGCTCGATCCTCGGCCCGCTCGGCGGGGCGTTCCTGTTCGTCATGCTCGAGGACTTCCTGCTAGAGGGATTGCCGGCGTCGGCCCGGTGGACCATCCTCTGGGTGATCGTCCTGCTCGTGCTGGTGTTCGCCCGGGACGGCCTGTTCCGGAGACTGTGGCACAAGCTCGACGGCTACGGTCGCCGGGGTGAGAACCGATGAGCCTGCTCGAGATCGACGGCCTCACGAAACGGTTCGGCGGCCTCGTCGCGGTCGACGACGTCTCGTTTACCGTCGATCGCGGCGAGATCGTCGGACTGATCGGCCCGAACGGGTCGGGCAAGTCGACGATATTCAACTGCATCATGAGCGAGTACGACGTCACCGCGGGGACGATCCGGTTCAACGGAGAGGAGATCACCGACCACCGAACGCACCAGGTCGTCAACAGCGGGCTGTCGCGGGTCTCCCAGGAGTCGAACCCGATCGACAGCCTGCCCGTCGCCGGCAACATCAAGCTGTTCACGCTGCCGAACAGCATCCTCTCACTGCGCGGCGGGGCGAGCGAGGAGGAGATCTACGAGTACGCCGCCCGGGTCGGCCTCGAGGAGGACCTCCAGGAGCTGCCGGATGAGTTGCCACACGCCGACGTTCGGCGCCTCGAGATCGCGAAGGCGCTGGCGACCGAACCCGACCTCCTCCTGCTCGACGAACCCTTCGCCGGGATGAACCAACAGGAGATCGGTGACCTCGTGGCGACGTTCGAGCGGTTCCGCGAGTTGGGAATCACGCTGGTCATCGTCGATCACAACATGGGCGGGCTGATGGGACTGGTCGATCGGGCCGTCGTCCTCGACAACGGGGACTTCCTGATGGAGGGAACTCCCGACGAGGTCACGACGGACGAGCGCGTCAGAAACGCCTATCTCGGCGGGATGGAGGTGGCGTAGATGGCCGTTCTCGAACTCACTGACGTTCACGTCCGATACGGCAAGGCCCACGCGCTGAAGGGGGTCTCGCTGGCGATCGAACCCGGGGAGATCTACGGCGTGATCGGACCCAACGGCGCTGGCAAGACGACCATGCTCAACGCCATCGCGGGCTTTGTCGATTATGAGGGACGGATCGAGTACGCCGGAACCGATCTCGCCGGACGAACCACCCAGGAGATCGTCACCGACGGCCTCGTCTACTGCACCGAGGACCGGGACCTGTTCCCGTTCTTCTCGGTTCACGAGAACCTGCTGATGGGCGCGCAGTTCCGCGAGGACCGCGAGGCGGTTCGAGAGGATCTCGAGATGGTCTACGAGTTGTTCCCGCGCCTCGACGAGCGCAGGCGACAGGAGGCCGAGACGATGAGCGGCGGGGAACAGCAGATGCTCGCGATCGGCCGGGCGCTGATGAGCGATCCCGAGGTACTGATGCTCGACGAACCGACGCTCGGGCTCGCACCGATCATCATCGAGGACATCAACGAGGCGATCGAGCGGCTGAACGACGAGGGGCTGACGATCCTGCTGGCCGAACAGAACTCAACGTTCGCGCTTCGTCACGCCGAACGGCTCGCGCTCATCGAAACCGGCACGATCGAACTCTCCGGCTCCGCCTCGGAACTCCGAGAGAACGAGTACATTCGCGACGCCTACGTCGGCGTTCATTGAGTGCCGACGAGTCGACGCGTGCTAGCCGTCGCGCGCTCGAGCGAGCATTCCGCGAGACGTCCCCGGCGCTTCTCGCGTTTGAACCGACTTCGCAGGCCCATGCTGAATCCATTTTTGTTCGAGCAGTGATGGAAGCACATGCCAATCCGTCCGCCGTCCGAGGACGACGTCCGGGAGCTGGGCGAGGAACTGTTCCTCGATCTCACGCCGGACGA
>NZ_JBLRWX010000155.1:0-5347 GCF_047921035.1 Natronococcus sp. | reverse complement strand
CCCTCGAGGCGATCGAACCCGGCGTCACCGGTGCGGCCGTCCACGACGCTGCCTGCGACGTCATCGAGGAGGCGGGCTACGAGACGCTCCGGAGCGATCCCAGCGCCGGGACCGGCTTCATCCACAGCACCGGCCACGGCGTCGGCCTCGACATCCACGAACAGCCCAGCCTCTCGCCGACCGGGGAGGAACTCGAGCCCGGCCACGTCGTCACGGTCGAACCCGGCATCTACGATCCCCAGGTGGGCGGCGTTCGCATCGAGGACCTGGTGGTCGTCACCGAGGACGGCTACGAGAACCTCACCGAGTACCCGATCCAGCTCGAGCCGCGAGCGAACTGACCGCCTCTCGGTTCCGCGAGTATTTTTCAACCCTCCTCAGAAAGTATTTATGGCGAGGAGAGACACTGAAAGACAGCCGGGACCATCCCCCCGACTGCGTCCGAATCGCTGGTACGCCGTCCCGGCTGATCCACCCCTCTTCCCCCCTTTTGTCCGGGATCGACAACCGTTCATACGGACTGGTGTACGTCATTGACGGTGCAACCGCAGCACGGGTCGCGGTTACACCGGTAAATCGTTACAGCAGACCGTATCAGTCCCGACGACCGACGGCGATCCGCTCGCCGACCTCGAGGCCGCTTCGCAGCGCCGCGTGGATCCGTCCCTCGCCGGCGACCCAGTCGCCGACGCAGTACAGCCCCGCCGACTCCGCTCGGCGGACGGGGTCGGTCGAGACGCCGCCCTCGGGAATCGCGTAGCGCCAGCCCTGATGGTCGGTCCACTCGGGCTCGGTGAGGCGGTCGTCCTCGAGCAGCCCCGCGGTCATGGCGGCGAGTTCGGCGAGGTTTCGCTCCGGGTCGCCGTCGTCGTGGTCGACCGACCACTCGTGGCCGGCCTGGACGATCAGCAGGGAGTCGCCGTCGGGGACGTGGCCGGGCTTGCACTCCTCGCGGCTGACCCAGCCGATCTCGTGGTCCTTGTCGGTGTTGACCAGCGCGTAGTAGGGGACGTCGAGTTCGAACGGGTAGCGAAAGACGCCGGTCCACACCCGTCGGTAGGTGACTTCGGCGAGCGCCTCGAGCAGCGACTCCTGCCGGTCGGAGTTCCACGCGCTCGACTCGAGCAGGGTCGCCGTCTGTGGCGCCGGCGGGTTCAGGAGGACGGCGTCGTACGGCCCCCACGGGTTGCCGGCGGCGTCCTCGAGGGTCCACGTCCCGGCGGCGTCGTCGCACACCAGTCGCTCGACGCGCGTCTCGCGGTGGATCGTCGCGTCGGTGCGGGCGAACAGCCGCTTCGCGAGCTGGGTCAGCCCCCGCCGGTAGGTCCACTTGTGGTCGTCCGCGTCGCGGCCGGGTTCGATGGCGCCGTCCCGGTCGAACGTCCAGACGGGCTCGTCGATATCGACGAGGCCCTCCGTCGGGAGCGTCTCCGTCACGAGCTCGACGACCCGCTCGTCGTCGGCCTTGAGGTAGTTCGCGCCGTAGTCGTAGACGACGTCGTCCCGGCGACGGGTCGCGGCCCGCCCGCAGAGCCCGCCCGACTTCTCGAGCACCGTCACCGAGACGTCGTCGGTCGCCCCCTCGAGAGCGAACGTCGCGCCCGCTGCCCCGACGCCCGCGCCGACGATCCCGATCCGTTTCATACGCGGCGTTCGGGGGCGACCCGGAAGTACCCTTCCGCAGCCGGCGTCGATTGCCGGCTGTCGCGGCACCTCCCGAAACGATCGTCCGTCGGCTCGGGTTCGCCGAAGATCCCGACGGCTCGAGGGGGCTACCGGGGGTCGACCACGCGGCCGAGAAACAGCGTCGCACCGGTCTCGCGGTCACGGATCAGAAACAGGAACGGTCGGTCGACGACCATCCGGAAGTCGACGGTGGGCGCGGAGTCGGCCTCCATCTCGACGCCCGTCGCGGCCGCGGCCTCGGTCCCCTCCTCGTCGACGGCGACGTAGGCCTCGTAGCGGACGTCGCCGACGAACAGGTTCTCGTCGATCTCCTCGAGGGGCACCATCCCGTCGAAGTTCGCCCGATCGGGGTCGAACGCCCGCTCGATCCCCAGCTCCGCGAGGGCGTCGGTCAGGCCGAACCCGGCGTCGAACTCGAACCGGGGGAGGACGACCTCGCCCTCCCGCTCCTCGAGAGCGTCGACGAACGTCGCGAGCGCCTCGGCGTCGAGCTCGTCCTCGAATCGTTCGAACTCGTCGTTCGCCGGAAGCACGACGAGCATGCCGACTTCCTCGCCGACGTAGGGGAGCTCGACGACCCGGTGGCCGTCGACCTCGGCGTAGGGAACCGTCTCGGTCTGGCGCATCAGGGGTGCCTCGACCGTCTCGCCGTCTAGCAGCGTGAACTCCTCTTCGCGCGTGTCGCCCTCCTCGAACTGGTGGTGCCAGTCGGCCAGTAAGTAGACGGCGTTCGTCAGCACGAGCCGCGTCCGGTCGTCGAACGAGCCGTCCGGAAACAGCTCGTCGATGCGCTCGTTCGTCCGTTCGGCGACCCACCCGTTGATCTCCTCGCGGGCGCCCTCGGGATCCGCGCCGAACTCGGCCGTCCGCACTCGGCCCCGTAGCGGTCCTCGAGGATCTCGAGGTACGACTCGCGGTAAGGGTAGCCCTCGAGTCCCCAGACCGCGTTCGCGACCGCGAGTTCGAACTCGCCGTCGGTCGCAGCGTCCGCGCGCTCGTTTAACTCGTACTGGAGCTGCTGGTGGGCCGACCGAAGCGCCTCGCGGTCGTCGGGAAACCGGAGCGCCTCGCCGATCTCCTCGGCCGTCTCCTCGCGAGCCCCCGCGTCGGTCATCCCGAGCGCGAAGCCGACGCTAGCGGGCGAGACCAGCAGGTTCTCGCCGGGGTCGGCGCCGGCGAGTCGATCCAGCAGCGCGAGCCCGAACTCGACGTTCCCCTCGACGACTCGCTCGAGGGCGTCGCCGTCGTGATCGGCCGCCGCGCCGACGCCGGGAACGGGCTCGACGCTCGGGCTCGAGGCGTCGTCGCGGCCGAACCGCCACCAGAGGGCGCCGCTCGCGAGGGCCGCCCCCGACGCGGTCGCGAGCCGTCGTCGCGATAGTTTCATACAACTAACTCGTCGACGGGATCGAAAAACCCCGGGGCAAGGTGAAAGGGTCGTTTGAACTATAGTAGCCACTGAAAGTCAGTGCGCACTCGATCGCACGACTGCTATGCGATCGGTGTGCAAACCGTTTCAGTTGTTACTATAGGGGTGGCGGAGGCCGATCGGGAGCGTCCTCGAGGCCGCATCGCTACTCGTCAGGGGCCGTCTCCTGGTACTCGAGGAAGCGGACCTGGACGGCGACGTCCCGATCGGTCTCCTCGCTAATTCGTTCGTGAAGCGCCTGTGAGAGGTCAGGGTAGTCGTCGTCGGTGTACTGGCCGACGACGACGGTGATCCGATTCGGCTCCTCGTCCGCGGGCAGCGTGACGCCGCTGTACCCGACCTCGACCTGCTCGAGCACCAGCTGCTCGTACTCCGGCTCGGCGAGCACCTCGTCGGTACCCTGGTTCACCGCCTGCGCGAAGACGAAGTGCTGGTAGGTCATGACGACGACGGCGACGACGACTACCGCGATTGCGACGGCGAGAGCCGCGCCGGCGACCGTCCGAAGATCGGCCGAGAGGAAGTGGCGAACGTCGCCGCTGCTGGCGGCGCGGTACCCGAACGCCCACAGCGAGACGTACGCGGTGACGTTGATCAGGATGACGTTGACGAACAGCAACACGAGCGCGCCGGCGACTAACACGGGCTCGAGCCAGACGATGCCGAGTCCCGCCGCCGCGGCCGCGGGGACGATCGCCGCGGCGACAGCGACCCCCGCGAGCGAGACCGGCAGATCGGTCACCAGCGCGAGGCCCCCGGCGGTGCCGGCGAAGATCGCGACCGTCAGCGTGAGCAGCGCGGGCGTGCTGAACGCACCGACCTGCGCGATGTTCTCGATCGCCAGCGACGACGGAACGAGCGAACCGTACCGGAAGACGAGACCGGCGACAACGGCCCCCGAGAGGGCGACGGTGAGTCCGATCAGCTGTGACTTGACGCTGTCGGCGATCGAGTCGTAGTCGCCGATCACCGCGGCGACGCTCGCCGAGAGCGACGAGCCGGCGAACGGCGAGATCACCATTGCGCCGACGATGATAATCGCGGAGTCGAGCAACAGCCCGGCGGCGGCGACGAGCGAGCTGAGTCCGGCGAACAGCAGGAACATCGAGAGCTGCGGGGTCAGCTCCCGGGCCTTCGTCCGCAACTCGGCGTGCGAGAGCCCGATCTCGTCGTCGGGCCCCTGCGTGTACTTTCCCTCCAGCTCGTCGAGTCCGGGCGTCGTCGCCGTCTCGATCTCGGTGACGATCGTAAAGGCGTCGTCCTCGAGCCCGTCGTTCCGGAGCCGATCCAGCATCTCGTCGACCGCGCCGTCGGGGAGCGGAAAGTAGACGATCGAAGAGTCGTTGTCGGCGGCTTCCTCGGCGATAACGTAGTCCGCGTCCTCCTCGTCAAGCGTCTCGAGGACGCGATCCTGCGATTCGTTCCGGACCCGGAGCTGGACGAGACGCATAGCTGAACAGATCGGGGGTCGATAAAGTGTGTTCCGGAGAAGCTCCGCGGAGCGGCTACGAATCGGTGTCGTCCTCGAGGTACGACGGCCGCTGCTCGTACTCGATCGGATCCCGAACGCCGAGGCGCTGGAACGCCTGCAGGCGGTAGGCGCAGGCGTCGCAGGTGCCACAGGCAGGCTCGTTCTCGCGGTAACAGCTCCAGGTGTGTTCGTAGGGCACCTCCAGCTCGAGCCCCCGCTCGGCGATGTCGGTCTTCGAGCGCTCGACGAACGGCGCCTCGATCGCGATCTCGGTGTCGGGTTTCGTGCCGACGTCGACGACGCGCTCGAAGGCCTCGAAGAACTCGGGTCGGCAGTCGGGGTAGCCCGAGAAGTCCTCGCTGTGGGCGCCGATGAACACCGCCTCGCAGTCGTTGGCCTCGGCGTAGGAGACCGCCATTGCCAGCAGGTTCGCGTTCCGGAACGGGACGTAGGATGTCGGGATCTCCTCGCTTTCCATGTCGGCGTCGGCGACGTCGAGTTCGTCGTCGGTGAGACTCGAGGCGCCGATCGCCGAGAGGTGGCCCGTCTCGATCCGCAGGAAGTCGGCCGCGTCGAACGCCTCGGCGAGTCTGTGGGCGCACTCGAGTTCGCGGTCTTCGGTGCGCTGGCCGTAGGAGGTGTGCAGGGCGTAGATCTCGTAGCCCCGCTCGCGGGCGACGGCCGCGGCGGTGGCGCTGTCCATCCCTCCCGAGAGGAGGACGACGGCGCGTTTTTCGGTCGGTTCGTCGTCTCGTGCGGGC
>NZ_JBLRWX010000154.1:0-5617 GCF_047921035.1 Natronococcus sp. | reverse complement strand
GTCTTCGTCGACGACAACGCGGCGACGGTCACGCCCGGCAACGCCTCGCCGTTAACCGACGGCGCGGCCGGCCTGCTCGTGACGAGCGCCGAGTACGCCACCGAGCACGACCTCGATCCCCTCGCCCGCGTTCGCTCGCGCGGCGTCGCCGGCGTCGACCCCACCGTGATGGGAACCGGGCCGGTGCCCGCGACCCGCGACGCGCTCGAGGGATCCGATCTCACCGTCGACGAGCTCGACCTCGTGGAACTCAACGAAGCCTTCGCCTCCCAGAGCCTCTACTGCAAGCGCGAACTGGGGGTCGACGAGGAGAAGCTGAACGTCAACGGCGGGGCGATCGCGCTCGGCCACCCGCTTGGCTGCTCGGGCGCGCGCATCACGACGACGCTGTTGCACGAGCTCGAGCGCCGGGACGGTCGGTACGGCCTGGCGACGATGTGCGTCGGGTTCGGACAGGGCGTAGCAGTAGTGTTCGAACGGCCGTAAGCCGCGTCTTCGCTCCTCCCGTTCTCCGTTCTACTCCGCCGCGAGCTGCATCTTGAACCCGTACCGGGTCACGCCCTCCTGCGTGTAGATCCGCCGGATCGTGGCTTCGACGCGGTCGCCGATCTCGACGGTCTCGTCGGCACCCGTCAACACCTGCGTCGGCGTCGAGACCGTCCCGTCGTCTTCGTCCGGGCCGTCGAGCGCGACGACCGCGCTGACGAACGATCCCTCGCGGGCCTGCTGCTCGACGAACTCGGGCGGTGCGCCACCCTGTCCGATGACCGTCGCCGCCTCCACGGTTCCGGTTCCGGGGAGTTCGACCTCGTCGTAACCCTCGAGCGCGCCACAGTCCGGACACGCCCCCTCGGGCGGGAACGCGAGCGACTCGCACTCCTTGCAGCGACCGGCGACGAGCCGGTGGCGCTGCGGGATCGTTCGCTTCCAGCTCGGCACGCTGACGTACGCGCCGCCGCCGTCGGGCTCGCCGGGCGTGACGTCGCCGCGCATCCGCAGGTACTCGCCGTAGCCCAGGGTCTCGCCGGCCTCGAGCGCGGTCGCGACCGCGACGTCGGCGGCGTCGACGGCCAGCGCGGTCGCGCCGCCGCCGGAGCCGTAGCCGAGCAGGACGAGTTCCTCGTGGCCGTCCTCTATCGCCGTCGCAAGGCCGAGGAGGACGCTCGCCGCGCCCGTATCGCCGAGGTCGTGGACCGTGGTCCCCGCCTGGAGCGTCTCGGACTCGACGCCGAGCGACCCGGCGGCGCGGTAGGGGAGTTTCCCGTTCGGCGACTGCAGGCAGACCGAGTCGACCCCGGAAAGGTCGGTCTCGAGGGCGTCCGCGGCGGCCACGACAGTCTCGGTGAACGCCCGCCGGTCGTACCCGGTGACGCCGAGCCCCGTCGTCTCCGCCTCGCCGGCAGGTCGAAACCGCGTCCCCGGGAAGGGGCTGACCCGCTCCGCGCGGTCGGTCACCGATCCGGCGCCGTCGGGCGTCAGGACGACCGCGGCGGCTCCCGCACCGCCCGCGTGTTCGATCTCGTCGTCGTGTGCGCCGCGGGGCGCGTCGCTCGCGACGACGAGCACCGTTCCGTCCGCGACCTCGAGTCCCGAGGCCAACGCGTCGACGCCGGCGCGGGTGCTGCCGGCGAACTGGCGCGTCTCGAGGGCGTCGCCGAGCCCGAGGAAACTGGCCAGCCGCGGCGAGAGTGCCTCCTCCTCGTAGGGGGGCGTCGTCGTGCCGAGGAAGAGGTGGGTGACGGCGTCGGGGTCGATACTGCCCGCCTCGAGCGCCCGCGAAGCGGCCTCGTAGGCCATCGTCAGGGTGTCCTCGTCGCCCGCGGGCACCGCGGTCTCGGAGATGCCGGCGCCGTGGAACTGCCCCCAGGCGTCGGTGACCGCGTCGGCGGTGAGCCGGTACCGCGGAGCGTACGCGCCGACGCTCTCGAGGCCCGTCATCGTCCCACCTCCTCGTTCTCGAAGACGTGAACGGCCGTCGCGCCGCCGCTACCGCCAACGTTGTGAGTGAGCCCGTACCGCGGGTTCTCGAGCTGGCGTTCACCTGCGCGCCCGGTAAGCTGGTCGAAGGCCTCACTGATCTGGCCCGTGCCGGTCGCGCCGATCGGGTGGCCCTTCGACTTGAGGCCGCCGGAGGTGTTGACCGGGAGGTCACCGTCGGGGTCGGTGACACCTTCCCGGAGAAGGCGGGGTGCCTCGCCCCGCTCGCAGAAGCCGAGATCCTCGTAGGCGATGAGTTCCGCGATGGCGAAGCAGTCGTGGACTTCGGCGAAGTCGAGATCGTCAGGGCCGATCCCCGCACGGTCGTACGCGCTCTCGGCCGCTTCCCTTGAAGCCGAAATCTCGGTGTAGCTGTCGCGCTGAGCTAGGCCGACGCGCTCGCTGGCCGCGCCGGTTCCAGCGATACGAACACGCTCGTCGGTGTACTCGTCGACGACGTCCTCGCTGGCGAGCAGAACGGTCGCTGCGCCGTCGGAGGTCGGACAGCAGTGATAGAGGTTGAGGGGATCTGCGACTGTCGGAGCGGAGACCGCGTCCTCGAGCGAGCACTCGAAGCCGAGGTGAGCCTTCGGGTTCTTTGCACCGTTAGCATGGTTCTTCACGGCGACCCGAGAAAGGTCCTTTTCAGTTGCGTTGTACTCGTCCATGTAGGCGCTCGCCATCTGGGCGTAGACACCGGAGAACGTCGTCCCGGTCAACCGTTCCCATTCAGTTTCTCCAGAAACACCGAGCCAGTACTTCGCGACGTCGCTGGACAGATCGGTCATAACTTCGAATCCACCCGCGAGGACGACATCTGCCATCCCGCTTTTGATCGCCTGGACCCCCTGGCGAACGGCGAACCCGCCCGCGCCGCAGGCGTTCTCGATCCGCGAGCAGGGTACGTTGTGGAGCCCGACGTGTTCGGTCACCGCCGGCCCCGAGAGGCCGAGCTGTCGTCCGCCGACGCCGAGGGTGGCGACGACGGCCTCGTCGATTTTCTCCGTGTCGATACCGTGGTCAACGCTGTCGCGGGCAGCCTCGTATGCCTCCGCGAACAGATCCCGGTAGCTCCGATCCGGGAACGAGCCGAAGCTGGTCTGTCCGGCACCGATAACGTAGACGTCACGCATACTCGGTCCTTGTCACGAGTTAGTATATAGCTTCGGACTGGAGCGACGCGTGTCGGTACCAGTCGGAACGTGGTAGCGAGCAGACGTCTCGAATACCACATCATTTTTACTGTACCCCGTCTCACAGAGAGATGAGGATGCCACACACAGACATAGAGGCAGCATCCCGTGAGGAGATTCGGGAGCTGCAGAACGAACGGCTCCGCGAAACCGTACGGAACGCCTACGAGAACGTCGACTACTACCGCAAGGAACTCGAGGAAGCGGGCGTCACCCCCGAGGACATCGAGACGGTCGACGACGTCACGAAGCTGCCGTTTACGACCAAGGAAGACTTCCGCGACGAGTACCCCGACGGCCTCTTCGCCGTCGACGACGAGGAGATCACGCGGATCCACGCCTCCTCGGGAACGACGGGCAAACCCAAGATCGTCTCCTACACCGAGGACGACCTCGAGGTCTGGAGCGAAGTCGTCGCCCGCAGCCTCGCGGCGGCGGGAGTCGAGGCCGGCGACACCGTCCAGAACGCCTACGGCTACGGGCTGTTCACTGGCGGTCTGGGCCTCCACTACGGGGTCGAGGAACTTGGCGCGACGGTGATCCCGATCGGCGGCGGCAACACTCAACGCCAGGTCGAGATGCTCCAGGATTTAGAGAGCGACGCGATCTCCTGTACGCCTTCCTACGCGCTCTATCTCGCCGAGACGGCCCAGGAGATGGGCGTCGACATCAAGGAGCTCCCTCTCAGCACGGTCATCTTCGGGGCGGAGCCCTGCACCGATCCGATGCGTGAAGAGATCGAGGAGCGCCTCGACGTGAACGGGATCGACATCTACGGCCTCTCGGAGATCATCGGCCCCGGCGTCTCCAACGAGTGCCACGAGGCCCAGGACGGACTGCACATCTGGGAGGACCGATTCCTCCCCGAGGTCGTCGATCCGGAGACGGGCGAACCCCTGCCGGAGGGCGAGGAGGGCGAACTCGTGCTTACGACGCTGTCGAAGGAGGCCCTGCCCGTGCTTCGCTACCGCACCGGCGACCTGACGTCGCTCACCTACGAGACCTGCGAGTGCGGTCGCACGATGGTCCGGATGGACAACGTCACTGGCCGCGCCGACGACCTCATCATCGTCCGCGGTGTCAACTTCTACCCCAGCGAGGTCGAGGATGTCGTCCTCGAGTTCGAGGAGGTCGCCCCCTACTACCGCATCGACCTCTACCGCGAGGACAACCTCGACACGCTCGAGATCACGATCGAGGTCGAACCCGAATTCGACGGCGACACCGAAGAACTTCGCGACCGGGTGCTCACCCGCCTCGAGAACGTGCTGTCGTTTACACCTGATACGCTGACGATCGTGGGCCCCGGCGAGATCGAACGGACCGAGGTCGGCAAAGTCAAGCGCGTTTACGACCACCGCTGACCTCACTGGTATTCTGCACGTCGTCCCTCGGTTCATTTTGTCGGTCGATCGCCTCGGCAGCGTTCCGGTGGCTTTCCGGCCGATACCGGCGAATCGCCGACACACCGGCCTTTCGCCCCCTATTTAAAACGCCCTCATATGGGTGTGAACTACTATGCAATACAGTCCTCTGTATTACGGTAATGAATGTCGAAGCGGTTACGGAACGTGCGGGCCCCCGGGAGTTCAGTTCCGCGGACGACCTCCCGCGGGAGTACCGAGAGGCAGCGACGCGGATGATCGAGTTTCACGCCAACAGTGAGATCATGGGTGCCTACCTGGAGCGACCGTTCATCCGGCAGGCGCCGAGCATCGACCGAAAGCTGGCGTTCTCGGCGAAGGTCCAGGACGAGATCGGCCACGGCCAGCTGCTCTACCGGGCTGCCGAGTCGCTGGGCGTCAAGAGCCGCGAGGAGATGCTCGGGGACCTGGCGAACGGGGACGGGAAGTTCCTCAATTGCTTTCATTATCCGCTCGAGAGCTGGGTGGAAGTGCCGATGATTTCGTTTTTCGTCGACGGTGCTGCGATGCGCCGGCAAGCGACGCTGCGACGGACCAGCTGGGAGCCATACGCCCACGCAATGGACAAGGTCTGCTTCGAAGAGGGGTTCCACGTCAAACACGG
This sequence comes from Natronococcus sp., assembly GCF_047921035.1. NCBI lineage: Archaea > Methanobacteriati > Methanobacteriota > Halobacteria > Halobacteriales > Natrialbaceae > Natronococcus > Natronococcus sp. The sequence continues at coordinate 419 of NZ_JBLRWX010000154.1, read as the reverse complement.
CGAGGATATCCTTCGCGAACTCATGACCGGATCCCGTGCCGAACAACGACGGACCCAGGAAGCGTTCGAGGAGTGGTGGCCCCGAATCATTCAGTTCTTCGGACCGACCGACGACGACAGCACACATCACGACTTCGCTGCTTCCGTCGGACTCAAACAGCAGTCCAACGACGCGCTGCGCAACGCCTTCCTCGATCAGTACATCCCGAAGGCCCGGAAGTACGGCCTCGAGATCCCCGACGAACCTCGCATTCGCGAGCGCGACGACGGGACCTACGCCGTCGAGGAGGGCGACCTCGACTGGGACGAGTTCTTCACGATCGCGAAAAACGAGTACGAACCCGGCGTCGGCCAGATCGACGGCCGGAGACATGCACAGAACGCGGTCCAGTGGGTTCGTAACACGGTCGACGAAGACG
>NZ_JBLRWX010000153.1:0-5703 GCF_047921035.1 Natronococcus sp. | reverse complement strand
CGTGCGGAGGTAGACCGTCCCGTCGACGATCGCAGCACGGCCGCGCTCGTCGTACTCCCACGCGACCGTCTCCGGTTCGGAAAACGACCCCTCGGACGGGACGTACGCGGTGTTGCCCGCCGTGCCCCGGTACGAGGACCAGCCGGCCGGCTCATCGAGCGACGATCCGCTCCCCTCGTCGGTCTCTGCGGCGCCGCTTCCCGCCGCGGCGAGAACGGTTCCGGTCGAAATCGCTGCCCCCGTCGCCAGTATCGATCGCCGCCTCCAGCCCGACATGTCTGTCTCAGGTGTTATCGAACACGTATATAGATCCCTTGCTTATCGTACCCACGATGGTTTTTCGCTCGAGCGGGAGAACGCAACCGTCGCGGAAGAGCGAAAGCGGGCGGTCGAAACGCCGTCCGTCGGAGCGCAGTGACGCGGTGACGCTACGCCGAGAGGGGGCCCGTACAGCCCGTCAGCCGTCCAGATCCCGGAGCGCGACGAGTTCCCCCTCGTAGTCGACGTACACGGTGTCGCCGCTGATCGCACGGATCTCGCCGACCGGCGCCCGCTTTCTCGAGAGCGTCCACTTCTCGCTCCCGTCGCCCCTGTCGAACGCGACGAGTTCCTCGTGGTAGGGAACCTCCGAGGGATCGCCTGCGGTCCGGAAGTAGACGTAGACGGTCTCGCCGCAGACCACGCCCTGGCCGTGGCTGTCTCGGCCCGCCCGCTGCCAGTCGTCCGCGCCGTCCTCGAGCGATCCCGCCGCGAACGCGTGGCTCGTATCGGCGAAGTAGGTCTCCTCGCCGAGCGCGGGTTCGTGGATCGACTCCGTCGACGCCGAGCCACGGAACTCGCCGGTTTCGGCGTCGTGAATGCCACACTCGGTGCTCGAGTAGCCGCCGACGAGAACCGCGTCGGGCGTCGCGTAGATCTCGCGATCGGTCCCGTCCGCGTACGGGCGTCGGCTCCGCCAGACCTCGTCGCCGGTTTCGGGGTCGAACGCGACCGGTCCGGACCCCGTCCCGGCGTACACGAGTCCGTTGCTCGCGGCGGTCCCGGTCGTGAACTCGTCGGAGGACGGCTTGAACGCGTTGAACGAGAACACGAAGCCGACGGAGTCGGTCGTCCACCTGACCGAGCCGTCGTCGGCCTCGAGGGCGTACAGCGTGCCGTCGGCGACGGTGTACACCGCGCCGTACGCGACCGTGTGGCTGCCGGTCCACTCCTCGACGCCGAGGTCGCTCTCCCAGCGGACGCTCCCGTCGGCTCGATCCAGTGCGACGATCTCGTCGCCACGGAGGGAGACGCTCTCGCCGCCGACCGCGGGACCGGTCGCCTCGACGTCGTCGTTCTCCCAGACGGTCGTCCCGTCTTCCGTCTCGAGGGCGACCACGCCGTCCGTCGTGGCGGTGTAGACGGTGTCGTCGGCGACCGCGACCGCGCCGTCGTGATCGGCCGACCAGGCCGCCTCGAGGTCTCTCCCGTCGAACTCGGGTCCGTCCGGGACGAACCGCGCGTGGCCGGGTCCGCCGCGGTAGGATGGCCAGTCCTCGTCGCTCACGGCGTCGACGTCGAACTCCGGATCACGGGACTGTCCCGTTCGGTCCGAGTCTGCCGCACCTAGAGACGCGAACAGGCCGCCGGTCGAAAGCGCTGCGCCCGCCGTCAACACCGATCGTCGATTCCGGTTCGACATATCGTTGAATTTTATTATACGAGAAATAGTAGTTTAGCTTGCTACTGAATACCACGAACGTCCCGCCGGCCGTAACGTCCGGCAGGTTCCCACAGCTCAAAGACTCTCGTAACTTCAAATACGAGGGCCAAAAATTGGCCGTTCGTAAACTGTTTAAACGGAGTAGTGAGAGTACAGTACACAGTGACTTACGAACACCTCGATACGGAGTTAGTGAACGAACTACTCGGAAACGGACGGGCTAGCCTGCGGAGTCTCGCCGAAGAACTCGACGTCTCGGTGACGACGGTCTCGAACCACCTCTCCGACCTCGAATCGGAAGGCGTCATCCAGGGGTACACGCCGGTCGTCGACTACGGCGCTGCGGGGTACGACGTGACCGCCGTCATGCAGTTCAAAGTCGAGGGGAACGCCCTGTCGGAGATTACGACCACGCTTCGGGATCACACCCAGATCACCTCCGTCTACGAGGTCACCGGCGACTACGACATCATCGCGATCGGGAAGTTCGAAGACACCGACGACATGAACGACCAAATCAAGGCCCTGATCACCGATCCCGATATCACCCAGTCGAATACCAGCATCGCCCTCGACGCCGTCTCCGAAAACGAACAGTTCCGGCTCGAGACCGAAGCCGACGACTGAGCGGCTGTGTTCCTCCCGGACGCTCCGCCGGCCGGATCGCGGCCGAGATCGGTTCCTCGAGCGAGGCCCCTCGAGTAGCGGTTCGCGGAAACGGTCGCTCGAGGACCGAGCGAGTTCGGATCCGGCTGTGACCCTCGTCTCCAGTCCCGATCCACACCCGGCGGTATGTAATATACCCGTACATTCTCTACCGGCGGTTCTAGCAGATTTGGAGCCGCCCCTATGCAACTGCGGCGTGTCATTCGAATCGAACTCATGACCTCGATCGTCAACCTCGAAATCTCGAGCGAGGGTACCGGACTGGCGGAACTGTTCGAATCCGTGCCGTCGCTCGCGTGCGAAGCGGAGGCCGGCGTCGTCTCGGACGGGTACGATCTGTGGCTCTCCGGCGCGTCGAAGGACGAAATTGAGTCCGGGCTGGCGGACGCCTCGACGATCGAGGACCGTACGCTGGTCAACGGGAGCGAAGAGCAGTGGCTGTACAACGTCACGTTCGCTCCGGACGCGATCGATCTCTTCGAGGTCGTCCTCGAAGAGGGCGGCACCATCCTGGACGCCTCAGCCAGCGGTCGGTCCTGGAATCTCAACATTCGAGTCCAGGAACGCAGCGACGCGAGTTCGATCCACACCCGACTCGAGGAGCTCGACCTCGAGCCGACGGTGATTCGCCTCTACGATACGAGCGACGAAACCGGTTCGCAGTCCGGGCTCACGCAGAACCAGTACGAAACGCTCGTCGCAGCCATCAACTACGGCTACTTCGAAATCCCGCGAGACGTTTCGATGCAGGAGCTGTCCGAAGAACTCGGCGTCTCTCACCAGGCGCTCTCCGAACGACTCCGTCGCGCGTACCGATCGCTGGTCACGTCGGAACTCGACGTAAGCCCGGAGGAAACGGAGCCGGCACTCTCTTCGACGCTCTCCGACTGACGGCCGTCCGACTCGAGACGGCGACGCTCAGAACGCATTTAGCCCCGGAGCCGCTACGTGCCGGCGATGGACGAGCCTGGCTCGACGCGCACGCAGTCCCGGATCCATACGGCTCCGCGAACGGAGATTTCGCAGGATCAGGGACCGTTCAGAACGCACTTCAATTTCCCCGGACGGGCACTCCCCGACCACGACGACCACGGCTACGGACCGCTGGCGACCGTCGTCGAGTCGTTCATGGACCCGGGAACCCTGATACGGATGCATCAACACCGCAACGAGGAGATCATCTCCTGGGTCCCCGGCGGCGTCATGCGCCACGACGATCGCCAGGGCAACGAACTGGTTACCGACCCGGAGCACCTGCTGGTGATGAACGCCGGCAGCGGGTTCTGGCACGCCGAGGAAACCTTCGAGGACGATCCGCCGTTACGGATGCTCCAGATATTCGTCCGCCCGCACAGTCTCGAGCTCGAGCCGGGGATCCAACACGAGCGGATTCCCGACGCGGCTCCCAATGCGTGGCGTCACCTGTTCGGTCCCGAAGACGGCGAGGCTCCGCTCTCCGTCCGCAACGACGTCCACTGCTACGACTGCCGTCTCGAGGCCGACGCGACCGTGACGCTTCCCTCCCGACCGGGGTGGGACACCTACCTCTACGTCTTCGAGGGCGCGGTTACGGTCGGCGACGCGTCGGTCGGGCACGCGGAGAGCGCACTCGTAACCGGAGAGGCCGACGTGTCCGTCACTGCGATCGAGAACTCGACAGTAGTCGCGTTCCCTCTCGACCCGGACGCCCCGATCACCCGCGAGGGAACGATCGGACGCTGACGTCGCTCCCGTGGCCGCCACTTGGTTAGAGATACGATAGGATGGCTCCGCTCGAGGAGGGGGCCGACGTGTGCGAGCCGGCCGCTGTTGCTACCGAGTGCCACGCCATTCGATCTCTAGAGACTGTTCAGCAAAATAGAAGTTAGATTAGTCGGAACCGCCTGTTGTACTTACATCATTTCGAGAATCGAAACGCGATCTGGGGGTGTGAGTAATCGTTCGCTCTCGTAAACAACAGCGCTTGCTTGCGATTTCGAGATTTCGGAAGGGGTCGATCGAACCGGACTGAAACAGTGAGTCTATCAGTTGCCGTCCCGAGGAATGTCTGGAACGGGCGGAAGTTTGGTAAAGTTCGGAGAAGCGCACAGAACGGCTGAGTCGGTTTATACTCCTCCCCTGACGAGCAGCAGTCGATGTCACGGAAGTCGCAGACGACACGTCGAAGCGTACTGACAGCTACTGGGGCCGTTTCGCTTCTCGGACTCGCTGGGGTCGCGTCCGGGAGCGCATCGTCCGGCGGGGTACCGATTCCGGACGACGCCGACGAACGCACGTATCCGACGGTCGGGACGAACAGCGACGCGCCGACCGCGTCCTTCTACGGGAACTTCAAGTGCCCGTCGAGCCAGGGCTTCGTCTCCGGAAACCTCCAGGAGATCGTCTCGGAGTTCGTCTCCGAGGGGCTTCTCAACGTCGAGTTCTGTAACCTCGCGTACGAGCCGGGCAGCACCTCGCAGTACTTCATCTCGGACAGCGACCCGCGGCTCGCGGCCGTCGGCCTCGCGGTCTGGGACGAGGACCCGAGCAGCTACTGGCAGTTCGTGACCGAGACCTACTCGGACATGCCGTCGGGACACGTCGGCTACGACGAACTCGAGAGCCGAGCCCGCTCGGCCGGCGTGTCGAACGTCGAGGCGTGTATCGAGCGTGCACAGGCCGGCGAGTACGAGGCGGACGTCGAACAGGTCGCCACCCTGGCCGATGGCGACGGGATCTCCTACACGCCACAGCTCGAGCTGGCGGGCGACACGACCGCGCCACACCACGGAACCCAGGCGATCATCGACTGGCTCGACGCCCGTCTCGACGCCGCCCCCGGGGGAGAGAAGTCCGAGGACAAGCTCGAGGACGATGCTGACGACGAGGACGTCGAGACCGAATCGGACGACGAGGACGTCGAGACCGAATCGGACGACGAGGACGTCGAAGAGCCACAGGAGGAGTCCGAAATCGAGGACTCCGAAGGAGATGCCGAGACCGACGACGGCGACGACGGCGACGACGAGGAAGAAGTCGAGACCGACGACGAAACTGACGAGGATTACGACGACGATGGCGAAACCGTCGAGGACGGCGAGGAAGTCGACTCCGATGGCGAGGAGGACGAGGCCGACGTCGGCGACTCGGATGACGACGATGACGACGACACCTCCGGCGACACCAGCAGCGGAGGCTCGAGCGGCGGCATCGGCGCCGGTGAGGACTACGACCTCAGCGACGACCGCACGATCGACGACATTCCGGTCGACTGCTAACCCGCGACCTGTCGAGACGACTGGCCGCTCGTCGCCCTACTGACGAACGCCGTGCTGTCGCCCGCAGTACCGGTCGCA
>NZ_JBLRWX010000152.1:0-5727 GCF_047921035.1 Natronococcus sp. | reverse complement strand
GAGACGATCTGGCGGGCGTCGGAGCTGCCGACGTTATCGAAGACGAGCACGCCCTCCTTCGCGAGGAACGAGCTGATGCGGTCGTCGACGTCGTCGGTCGTGAAGACGACGTCGGCGCCGCTCTCGGCGAGCGTCTCGGCGTAGCCCCGAACCTCGCTCTCCTCGGCGTCGATGGCCTGGTTGAGCTGGTCGATCGAGTCGATGGCGTACTCGGCGTCGATGTCGCCGGTCCGGACGCCGAGTTCGACGTCGAGCACGGCGATCGAGGCGTCCTCGACCTCGCCGGGCATCGAGTCGTGGGCGGCCTCCTCGTCGATGACGATGCCGGGGACGAGCTCGGTCGCGTTCGAGGAGGCGCCGATCTGGGTGTGGACGGTGACGTTGTCCCGGTGGACGCCGTCGTCGTCCTCGACGTGGCGGATGGCCTCGACGACGGTTTCGGCCAGCGACTCGGCGGTCAGACCGCCCGTGCCCTTGCCCGTCATGCTGGACTCGGCGACCTGCTTGAGCACGTCGTCGTCGACCGCGTCCTCGCTGACCTGCTCGGCGATCGCCTCGAGGGCGATCTCGGCGGCCTCGTGGTAGCCCTCGACGATCGTCGTCGCGTGGACGTCCTGCTCGATGAGGTCCTCGGCCTCACCCAGCAGGTTGCCGGCGATCACGGCCGCGGTCGTCGTCCCGTCGCCGACCTCCTCCTCCTGGGAGTCGGCGACCTCGACGAGCATCTGGGCCGCGGGGTGTTCGATGTCCATCTCGTTCAAGATGGTCGCGCCGTCGTTCGTGATGACGACCTCGCCGCCCGAGTCGACGAGCATCTTGTCCATCCCGCGGGGCCCGAGCGTCGTCCGTACCGACTCGGCGACGGCCTTGCCGGCCATGATGTTCGACGACTGGGCGTCCCGGCCCTGGGTTCGCTGGCTATCCTCGCTCAGAATGAACATAGGCTGTCCGCCCATGCGTCGCTGTTGTGCCATTGTGAATCCTCACTAACCATGTCGTCAGCACTTCTATATAATTGTTTCGCTAGCCGTCGGCGCTCCGTCTGGCGATTTTCCCTGTCACACCTCGACACACCCTCGAGTCGGCGGTCGCTCGACGTCGCAGCCGACGACGGGTTCCGATTCGCCCGAAACGCCGCTCGAGGATCGCTCGAGCCGCCGAACCCGGCCTGTGTCGGGTTCGCATCCGTCGAGCCGAGTGAGTCGATTTATGTCGGAGCCGGAACGTTCGCTACGTATGGTCGCAAAACTGGCGGTCGGTTCTCCGCCGTCGACGACGATCGGACGGTGACCCCCAGCTATGTTACACGCTCTCGAACAGCGGCTCGGACCGCGGATCTCGGTGCTTCGAATCTACTGCTACGGACTCTGTATGGGAACGGCCGACGCCCTCCCGGGCGTCTCCGGCGGCACCGTCGCGCTCCTGCTCGGGTTCTACGGCCGGCTGATCGCCGCCGTCACCGCGCTCACGCCCGGGCGGGCCGTCGACGTGCTCCGGGGGTACGACTCCGAGCGCCGGGGACGCGCCAAGGAGGCGCTGCTCGAGATGGATCTCCAGTTTCTGCTCCCGCTGGGCGTGGGGATGGTGACGGCCGTCGCGCTGATCGCCGAGGCGGTCACGGCCCTCGCAGAGTCGCATCCGCTTCCGCTCTTCGGCTTCTTCATCGGGCTGATCGCCGCGTCGGCGGTCGCCCTCTTTCGGAGCCTGACGTTCGCCTCGAGTCGACACGTCCTCGCGGCCGCCGCCGGTACCGGGCTCGCGCTGCTCGTTTCCGCCAACATCCTCCAGCTTCCGGGTAGCGGCCTCGTCGTTATCTTCCTCTCGGGGGCACTGGCGATCAGCGCGATGATTCTGCCGGGGGTGTCGGGATCGCTGATCCTGATCTTGCTCGGCCAGTACGTCGTTCTCACGGGCGAACTGAGCGCGTTCCGCCAGTCGCTGCAGAATCTCGTGTTCGGCGACGGAACGCTCGCCGCCGTCGGAGAGCCGGGGGCGACCGTCGTCGTGTTCGTCGTCGGCGGTTTCGTCGGGCTCGTCACGATCGCACGGGTCGTCAGGTTCGCGCTGGATCGCCACCGCGGGCTCACGCTCGTGTTCCTCGTCGGTCTCATCGCCGGGTCCGTGCCCGCACCGCTTCACAACATCGCCGAAGTACACCCGATGACGACGGAGACGATCCTGCTGACGACGGCGTGGGCCGCTCTCGGCGCAGTCGCGCTGTTCGCGCTCGACTGGCTCGCCGGCGGCTTCGATCCCGAGTAACGAACACTCCTTGCGTCACAGCGGGTTCGTCGAGAATCGCCGACCCCGTCCGTTATATTTCTGGCGTCTGATCGGTTCGCCATGGAATCCGTTGGCACTGGACTCGCGCGTATCGATCGGAACGACCGACGGGCCGACGTCTATCTCGCCCGACCCGAGAAACGAAACGCGATGTCGGTCGACCTCATGCGGGATCTGACCGCGGCGTTCGAGCGCGTCGACGCCGACGAGGACGTCCGGGCGGTTACCCTGCTCGGTGAGGGACCCGTCCTCAGCGCCGGGATGGACCTCGAGATGATGCGCGACCGGGTCGAGCCCGACTCCGACATCGACCGGGACGTCCTCCCGACCCTGCTCGAGACCATCGAGCGGACCCGCCAGCCGGTCGTCGCCGGCATCAAGCGGGCCGCGCCGGCCGGCGCGTTCGAGCTGACGTTGCCCTGTGACTTTCGGATTCTGGGCCGCGAGGCGAAGTACGGACTGCTCGAGGTAACCCTCGGCACGTTCCCCCACGGCGGCGGCACCCAGCGCCTCCCCCGGCTGGTGGGACTCTCGAAGGCGAAGGAGATCGTCCTCACCGGCGAGTTCGTCGATCCCAAGGAGGCGGAGCGGATGGGGCTGGTCCACGAACTCTGCGACGACGAGGCGGTCGACGAGCGCGCGAAGGCGTTCGCGGACCGGCTCTGCGAGAACGCCCCGCTGGGTCTCGAGAACGGAAAACGCGCGCTCAACGCCGCCCTCGAGACACCTCTCGAGCGGGGACTCGAGTTCGAGCGGGCGCTCGGGCGCGAACTCGACGACACCGACGACTACCGGGAAGGGTTCGAGGCACGGCTCGCCGACCGGGAGCCGCAGTTCCGCGGGGAGTAATTATCTGCGATCGTAAATCTGAACGGCTCGGTCGTGACGCACCGACAGCCCGTTCGGGTTGCGCCGGGTGGACCGATCGGCGTAGCGGGCGCGGAGCCCGTCTTTGAATCCGCCGGCGGCGTTCGTGACGACGTCAACGCCGTCGGAGAACCAGCCCGTCGGCGTCGCGTCCCCGGTGACGATCTCTCGAACGCCCGAGAGGCCGTCCCGGAGCGCGCTGCCGACCGTCCGACCGAGCACGGTCGGTCGCGGGCCGTAGTTCTTCCCGAGGCCGTAGGCGAGCGACCGGTACGTCGTTCCCCAGTCGGGTTCGGCCCGACCGCCGTCGGCGCCGACGTCGCTACGGACGGTCATCGACGGCGACCAGGCGACCTCGAAGCCCAGACCGCCCACGCGGTGGGCACAGTCGCGCGCACCGTCGCTCTCGAGGTACTCGTCGAACCCGTCCAGGGCCTCGAGCGAGGTCCGGTCGAACGCGACGTTTCCGTCGTCGAAGACCGTCACGTTTCGGCCGGCGATCCTTCGGGTTCGCTCGCTCTCCGGGATCGCTCCGTCGGCCTCACGGGCCGGGCCCGCGACGACGTCGGAGCCGTCGTCGATCGCCTCCTCGAGGGCCTCGTACCAGCCCGGTTCGGTCGCGTACTCGCCGTCGAGGAAGGCGACGACCTCGCCCGTCGCCACCTCGAAGCCGGCGTTTCGCGAGACGTTGGGGTTTCGCTCGGAGATCTCGACGAGGACGTCGACGTCCTCGCGCTCCCGGACGACCCCGGTCGTTCCGTCCGAGGAGGGGCCGTTGACGACGACGATCTCCGTCTCCGGGGGGGTTTCGGCCTCGAGGGCGTCGAGACAGGACAGCAGTCGCTCCCGGTCGTTGAGCGTCGAGACGACTACCGAGAGCTCCATACCGTCTAGTAGGCGGATCCGAGGATAAAAAGAGGGCGGAATCCGATCCCACTCACCTGACGCGGGTGTTCCAGTACGACACCGACGCGAAGTGGTCGGTCACCGGACGCCCGCCGACGGTCTCGTCGAGCGTGCGGATCGCGGTCGCCAGCCGGTTCGGAATCGACCGGTAGAGCCCGTACGGCGCCAGAAAGTCGTCCTCGACGTCGACCAGCGTCAGGTCGGTCTTCGCGAGCAACACGCTGACCTCGCTCTTCGAGTAGAGCCGCGAGCCCATCGGAAGCGCCCAGTTGTAGACGCTGCGCGCGCTAAAGCGGTTGAACGTGTCGAAGACGATCTGGTCGCGCGAGACCCGGCGCATCTCCCGCAGAAACGCCTCGGGATCGTCAGCCAGGTGGAAAAACCGCATCGCGATCACGGTATCGAAGTGATCGTCGGGAAACGGCAGCCGTCCGGCGTCACCCCGGAGGAACTCGAGAGTTCCCTCCAGGTTCGCCGCTTGCGCTTTCTTGCGTCCCTGTTGCAACATCGCCGCCGAAATGTCCAGTCCCACGACGTCCGCGCCACGCTCGGCGAGCATGACGGTAAACCGCCCGGTACCACAGGCGATCTCGAGGACGTTGCGGTCCTCGACGGGCATGATAGCCTCGAGTACGGCTTCCTTCTCCCGGCGGTCGATCAGCTGGCCGCCCTGGGAGAAGCGCTTGTCGTCGTACTCGGCGGCGACGTCGTCGGCCTGGTACCACTCCTGTCCTTTCACACTGGATCCAACTACAGCAGCGACGGGATAAAACGATACTGGAGTCCGGCTGCGCCCCTCTCGGAACCGACGCGGAGTTCGAACGCCGAAAGCGACGTCTCCGCGCACCGAATCGTCGCTCGGGACTGATTCGGAACCGTCCGACCTGCCTCGCTCGAACGTATCAGTATAGCGTGATAATATGGCATCTATATTCCTATTACAAACTGGATTGTTCGTATCCACATATAGGGAAGCTTTACCACTACCGCTTCCGCTGTGAGTGGTATGAGCATGAGTACCGCAGAGGACCACGCCGCTGCCGCCGAGGACTCGCTGTCCGAAGAGGAGTACCGCGACCGCCTTCGCGACCTGCCGCCGAGTGCGAAACTCGTCGCCAAGGTGCTCGAGGCCGACTCGCCGCTGTCGCAGGGACAGCTCGCCGAGGAGTCGCTGCTGCCCGACCGCACCGTTCGCTACGCGCTCAACCGCCTCGAGGACGTCGACCTCATCGGCTCCCGGTACAGCTTCCGCGACGCGCGCAAGCAGGTCTACTTCCTCAAACACTGATCGCTCGAGACCGACCGTCGACGGTCTCCGATACGCCTTTTTTCGCCGCCAGTAATGGCCGCCTATGAACGTCGCGTCCGTCGCCGTCCCCGTCCGGACCCGCGCCCCGGGAGGGACGACCAACGCCTACCTGCTCGGCGAGGCGCCGTCGATTCTCGTCGATCCCGCGGCCCGCACCGACGAACTCGATCGGCTCGTCGAGGAGCGATCCGTCGAGCACGTCGTCGTCACCCACACCCATCCCGACCACGTCGGCGCAGTCGACGCCTACGCGGCCGAAACCGGCGCGACCGTCTGGAGCCGGTACGGACGGAGCGAGCGGTTTCGCGAGGCGACGGGACGGGACCCCGATCGGGAACTGCTCCCGGGAGCGACGATCGACC
>NZ_JBLRWX010000151.1:0-5794 GCF_047921035.1 Natronococcus sp. | reverse complement strand
AGTCCGTGGAGTCAACGAAACCGAAATGGGGACGTCCTCTGCGTTTAGAAGGGTCAAAAACAGCAGCGGAGTCGCTACGCGTTAGCAGCCGTCCTCGGGCTCGGGCTCCGGTTCTTCTTCCGGACAGTCCTCGCGTCCGGACAGTCGTCCTTAGCGTCCGTATCGTCGTCTTCCGACTTCTCGTCGGCGTCTTCCTCCGATTCTTCGTCGACATCATCTTCCGGTTCCTCGTTGACGTCGTCTTCTTCCGGCTCTTCCTTCGGTTCCTCGGAAATAAGGAGGTATGAATGAATTTCATATCTTCGTGTCCCATCGCTCGAGCGCTCCGCAAGAGCGATATCGGTTCCGGCGGAGTGAACGGACGAATGAGCATTATCGCGGAGTTCACCGTCCCGTCCTCGGAGTTCGTCTTCGGTGACGTCTTCACCGAGGCGCCCGACACCACCATCGAACTCGAGCGCATCGTCCCCGCGACGGGGTCGATGATGCCGTACTTCTGGGTTCGGTGTGACGACCCGGAGGAAGTCGAACGGGCGATTCGAACGCATCCGGCGGTTCACGATCTGACGCGGCTGGATTCGGTCAACGATTACGCGCTCTACCGGGCGACCTGGGACGGCGACGTTCACGACCTGCTGTACGGGATCGGCGAGACCGACGGGGTGATCCTCGAGGCCTACAGCACCGACAGCTGGTTTTTTCGGCTGCGGTTCCCGAACCACGACGCGCTGGCGGGGTTTTACAACTTCTGTACGGACCACGCGATCTCGCTTCACCTCGAGCGCGTCTACTCGCTGTCCGAACACGTCAACTCGGGGCGACAGCTGGGGCTGACGCCGGAACAGCGCACGGCGCTCGTGCTGGCGCTCAACCGGGGGTACTTCGACACGCCGAGCGAGGCCTCCCTGTCGGAACTCGGCGCCGAACTCGGAATCAGCCAGCAGGCGATGTCCAAACGGATCCGGGGTGGGACCAAGCAGGTCCTCACCACCGTGTTACTCGACTCGGTCGACAGAGCCCCGCGATAGCGCCCGGGATATAAAATCGTTGTTCGGACTACCCCTCGTACTATCCTGGTTGTCCCGGACGTGTTCGTACAGGATGAGTGGCTCCCACCCCGCCGGTCCCGGCGTCGAACCGCTGGCGTCCGATCGTCGCCGACGGATACTTCGAGTCCTTCGCTCGGGAGGCGAATCGCTGTCCGTGACCGACCTCGCGACGCGTCTCGCAACGGAGAGGGGACCGTCACGCGAACGGAAGGACGCGGCCTGCGAGCGAGTGCGAATCGAACTGGTCCACGCTGATCTGCCGAAGCTGGCGGATTCGGGGCTCGTCGAGTGGGACAGCGAACGGCGCGTGGTCCGCGCGACCGACGCTCGAGGACGCGACGACGAGGATCGGCGAGGCGAATTCGGGCGGGCCGGTGCCGGCGACGATCGGCTCGAGGAGTGGCTGTGCTGTCCGAACTGCGGCGACCGCGACGCGATTCGCGTCTACCCCGGGTCGGACCTCGGACTCGAGTGCTCCGAGTGCGGATACGGGGACGCGGTCTCGCTCGAGCGACGACTCGAAAACCGGTCCGACGGTTCCCAACCGAGTCCGCCCGACCCCAGTGACACAAGCAGCCGCGAGCAGGCGCTCGAGGCCTCGAACGAGCGATTAGAGCAGTTCGCCTACGCTGCGAGTCACGACCTCCAGGAACCGCTGCGGATGGTCTCGAGTTACCTCCGGCTGATCGAGGGGCGCTACGAGGACGACCTCGACGAGGAGGGCAAGGAGTTTCTGGCCTACGCGGTCGACGGCGCCGAACGGATGCGGGCGATGATCGACGGACTGCTCGCGTACTCGCGGGTTGAAACGCAGCGAAGCCCGTTCGAACCGATCGATCTCGGGGCGGTGCTCGAGGACGTGTACAAGGATCTGGAGGTTCGGATCGAGGAGACCGACGCCGAGATCGCCGTCGGGGAGTTGCCCCGCGTCGTAGGCGATCGAAACCAGCTGCGACAGCTGTTTCAGAACCTCCTCTCGAACGCTCTCGAGTACAGCGGCGACGAACGGCCGGTCGTCCGAGTCGAGGCCGAGCGCGACGATTCGGAGTGGCGCGTCTTCGTCCGCGACGAGGGAATCGGGATCGAACCGCAAAACCAGAAGCGGATCTTCGACGTCTTCGAGCGGCTCCACGGCTACCACGAACGACGGGGGACAGGGATCGGGCTCGCGATCTGCGAGCGGATCGTCGAACGCCACGGCGGCGAGATCCGGGTCGACTCCGAGCCCGGCGAGGGATCGGCGTTCGTGCTGACGCTGCCGGCACTCGGGAACCGTCCGTGACCGGGTTCTCGGCCGAGTTGCGATCGGGTGAGATCGAACCGACCGCCCTCGAGTCGACCGCGCGGCGGGACCGAACCCGAACGGCTATTGTCGAACGGGGTCCACGTCCGCGCGTGAACACCGTGTGCGCGCTCGAACGACCGCTGCCGACGGGATCGCTATGAGAGTCGTCTCTCTTGCGGGGCCGAGCGATTCGGGCAAGACGACGCTCGTCGAGGAACTCGTCCCGCAGCTGACCGAGGAGGCTCGAGTCGCGACCGTCAAGTCGATCCACCACGATATCGAGATCGACACGCCGGGCGCCGACACCCACCGTCACCGAACCGCGGGCGCCGAGACGGTCGTCGGCGTCACGCCCGCGCTCACCTTCGACATCACCGCCCGCGGGAAGCGCGATCCGCCCGACGAACCCGATGCCGAGTTCTTCCGGACCGACGATCCCGAACTCCGAGCGCTCTCGAGGGTGCTCACCCGCCTCGAGGGTCGCGGCTACGACGTGGTCGTTGTCGAGGGCTTTACCGAGGCGCCGCTGCCGACGATCCTCGTCGGCGATCGCGATCCCGGGGCGGTCGGCGGCGAGGTCGTCGGACGGGGGAGCGAGGACCTCGCGGGGCTCGTCGAAACCGTGCTAGGGCTCGAGCCGCTCGCGACGCGCGTGGAATCATCGGACGCCGACGAGTCCTGATCCGCGGGTCGCCAGGCTCGCAGGCGCCGTCCGATCACCGTCCGTTCCATCACGATTACCATAGATAAAAGTGATTGTATCTAACAGTTGATTTTCACCAACGGAGGTGCTGATAAATTTGGAAGTGCGGTTATTGTGTTTCCTCGTGTATCCGTGAGTGAGAACAATGACATCCATTGCGGACCTCGAGATTCCGGGCGACGGAACCGGGCTGGCCGAGCTGTTCGACGCCGTTCCCTCGCTGACCTGCGAGATGGAGCAAGTCATCGCCTCGAGCGGTCACGGACTGTGGCTGTCCGGGCCCTCACAGGAGGAGATCGAAGCCGCGATGACCGACGCCGGCGCGATCGAAGACTACTCGCTGATCAGCAGCGACGACGACCGGTGGCTGTACGACGTCGAGTTCGACCCCGAGACGATCGACCCGTTCGAACTCGTCCTCGAGGAGGGCGGCACCGTCCTCAGCGCGTCGGCCTCGGGCGGCTCCTGGCTCCTGAGCGTACGCGTCCTCGAGCGCGAGGACGTCAGCTCGCTGTACGATCGCCTCGTCGACAACGACGTGACGCCGACGATCGTCCGTCTGTTCGACGTCGCTGACGAGAGCCACTCCCAGTGTGGCCTCACCCAGCGCCAGTACGAGACGCTGGTCGCGGCGATCGACCACGGCTACTTCGAGATCCCCCGCGAGGTCTCGATGCAGGAGCTCTCCGAGGAGCTCGGCATCTCCCACCAGGCGCTCTCCGAGCGCCTGCGCCGGGCCTACCGGGCGCTGGTCACCTCCGAACTCAACGTCGCCGAGGAGGAGGCGACCGCCCCGCCGGTCCCGTCCGACTAACGCCACCCCGTACCCGTCCGCTCCCGTTTTCGCTGCCCGCTTTCCTCTCGCCGTCGCCCACGCGACCGGCCACACCGCCTACTGTTATTAGCCGTCCGCGACGTGTTGGCGTATGCACGTCGATACCGACGACGGCGTTCTCGAGATCAGGTTCGATCGACCGGGCGTCCTCAACGCGATGAGCCAGGCGGTCGCCACGGAGCTAGCCGAGACGATCGAGCGGGCCGATCCCGACGACCACCACGCGATCGTCATCTCCGGGGAGGGCGACGCGTTCAGCGCCGGCGGCGACATCGAGGCGATGGCCGAACCACCCAGCCCGCCCCGCGAGTCCTACGAGGAGGTCACCGAGACGTTCGGTCGGGTTGTCGAGGCGATGCTCGAGTCGCCGGTTCCGATCGTCGCGAAGGTAAACGGCGACGCCATCGGTGCGGGGCTGGCTATCGTCGCCCTCTCGGATATCGCCTACGCCAGCGCGGACGCCACCTTCTCCTGTGCGTTCGTCAGGGTCGGGCTCATTCCCGACACCGGCGGCACGTTCATGCTCCCCCACATCGTCGGCCTGCGGGCGGCGAAGAAGCTCGCGTTCACCGGAGAGTTCTTCGACGCCGAGCGGGCGGCCGACCTCGAGCTGGTCAACGAGGCCGTTCCCGCCGAGGACCTCGACGACCGGGTGCGAGAGACGGTTGACCGACTCGGACGCCGGCCGACCGACGTAATCGGGATGACCAAACAGGCCCTCCACGAGAACATGGCCCGCCACTGGCGGGAGGCCGCGGACTACGAGAACACGCTGCAGGTCCAGGCCCGCGGCTCGGACTCCCACGAGGAGGGCGTCGCGGCCTTCCTCGAGGGGCGTGAACCCGAATTCAACGAGTAGTTGACGGACGGCCGATTTCGCCCGCGAGAACACTCGAGTCGCAAGCCACCGCAAGCAACACCATTGTACGGTTCTTCGTCGTGTTTCAAATCGCAATGTCCCCAGAGTTTACCGACGACGACATCGGAAAGACAGTGATCAACGCCGACGGCGAGGAGGTCGGTCTCGTCGCCGACGTCGAACACGGCACCGCACACGTGGAACCGGACCCCGGAATCACGGACACGATCAAGGCGAAACTCGGGTGGGGCGACACCGACGAGGACGCCTACCCCCTGCAGGAGCCCGCGGTCGCCGAGGTAACCGACGACGAGGTCCACCTCGAGCGCGACCTCGAGTCCGGCGCCGGAGCCGGAACCGGAGCGGCCGGTGCCGGGACGGCTGCCGGCGCGGAAGCGGCGACCGGCGCTACCGACACGGCGGACCGAGGCGACGACGACCTCATCGGCGACGACGACGACGAGTTCGTCGGCGACGATGACGACGACCTCATCGGTGACGACGACGACGATCTGATCGGTGACGACGACGATGACCTCATTGGCGACGATGACGACGACCTCATCGGTGACGACGACGACCGTCGCGGTGACGATGACGATCTGATCGGCGACGACGATGATGACCTCATCGGCGACGACGACGATGATCTGATTGGCGATGACGACGACGACCTGATCGGCGACGACGACGATGATCTCATCGGCGATGATGATAACCGCCGCGGTGACGATGACGACCTAATTGGCGACGACGATGACGACCTCATCGGCGATGACGACGACGACCTGATTGGCGACGACGATGACGACGACCTCATCGGCGACGACGACGATGATCGCCGCCGCGACACGCGATAACGTCGCGGATCGACTCTTCGCTCGAGCGAAGGCTCGACTTTCCCGATCGCTCGCCGTTCGGAGTACCGATCAGTACCACAGGGGACGTTTCGAACTCGAGAATCGCGTTCCGAGGACGGAGGGCCGTCTCATACGGATTGCTGTAACGATTTACCGGCGCAACCGCCGCACGGGTCGCGGTTGCGCCGGTAATGACTTACAGT
>NZ_JBLRWX010000150.1:0-5963 GCF_047921035.1 Natronococcus sp. | reverse complement strand
GTCGTGCCACTGCGGATAGGGATCATCGATCGGCGTTCCGCCGATCGTGATCGGTAACCACGCGAGAAATGCCTCGACATCGTTGTGAGCGGCGTGTCCGAACCAGTAGGACGAAAGGTGGAAACTGCGCCAGGATACTGGCTTCTGATCGCTGCCAGTGGTCGGTATTCCCCAGCATTTGCGGGCGTACTCGGCTGATTTTTCGTGGAGCGATTCGAACGCTTTTGCACGGGTCGTGGCTGTGTGGGCCATCGACTGCCACGATGGCCCACACGCCACTCAGGGCGTGCATAGAAACTGACGTTCACTGCCAGGTGGCTTCGTCCTCAGCCTCTACAGAATCCCACGCATTGGGACTGTCATCCCGGACTACACGCGCCGTAACAATGACCGGGGAGGCCGTCGACCGATGCGAGACTCCGTGACGATCAGCAACCGAGCGCTTCGGGAGGGGGCGTCGCCGACGCCGGACCGTACCGACGACCGCGAACCGACGGCTGCCGTCCGGCTCGCCGGCGTGAGCCACGAGTACGACACCGGCGGCGGGTTTCGCTCCCGGTCGGACCGAACGGTGACGGCCCTCGAGGACGTCTCGCTTGCGGTCGAACCCGGCGAGATCGTCGGCCTCGAGGGACCGAGCGGGAGCGGGAAGTCGACGATCCTCCACGCCGTCGCCGGCCTGCTGGTGCCGACAGCGGGGACGGTCGCGCTGTGTGGGACCGACGTGACGGCGCTGTCGAATCGCCGACGAACTCGGCTCCGGCGCGAGCGCGTCGGCATCGTCTTCCAGCGGTTTCACCTCCTCCCCGCGCTGTCCGCGCGGGCGAACGTCGCGCTCCCGCTCGTGCAGGCCGGCGTTCCGAAGGGACGCCGACGCGAGCGGGCGAGCCGGCTGCTCGAGCGGGTCGGGCTCGGCGACCGGGTGACGCATCTGCCGGGCGAACTGAGCGGGGGCGAGCGACAGCGGGTCGCGATCGCGCGGGCGCTGGCAACCGATCCCGACGTGATCGTTGCCGACGAGCCGACCGGCGAGTTAGACACTGCAACCGGCGAGACGGTGCTCGAGGCGCTGACCGATCTCGGCCGCGACCGGGCGCTGCTGGTCGCCTCCCACGACGCCGAAACCCTCGCCGTCGCCGATCGGGTCCTCGAGCTACGGGACGGCCGGGTCGTCTCGGACGGAGGGTGACGGTTCGAAAATCAGGAGTCCTGCGTCCAGAGACCGACCAGCGGATCGCTCGAGTCCTCGACGTCGACGCGGAGCGATCGATCCTCGTCGAGTCCGATCGCGACCCGATCGAAGTCCGCGACGTACCGGGATTTTCGGCTCCGGCTCCGGCCGACGCCGACCGTCTCCCTGACCAGTCCGGCCTCGGTCAGTCGATCGAGCTTCCGGTAGGTCGTCGAGAGGGGACGGCCGATCTCCTCGGCCGTCTCCGCGACCGTAAGCGGCTCCTCGAGAACCGCGATGATCTCCCGACAGTCGTCGTCGGTCAACGCGCCGAAGACGTGCTCGCTCGAGGGGGCGTCGTCCGACGAGGAGAACTCGAGTGACATACGGGTACACCCGGGTTAGGAGCGAAGCCTAAAGACACGTTTGGTCGGCTACCCGGGATGTGGTAGCTACATGTAGCCGGCGCTCCAGAACCCGGGTATGAGCGACGACTCGGAGAACGTTCTCGAGAACACGCCGGGAGCGGGCCGGACCCCCGAAGCCGAACGGATCGAACCAGCGGCACCCGAGGAGTTCGGGCTCGTCCAGGTCTGGTGGGGCGACGGCAAGGGGAAGACGACCGCCACGCTCGGGATGGGGATGCGCGCGGCCGGCCACGGCTACCGCGTCCACCTGCTCCAGTTCATGAAAGGCGGCGCCTCGAGCGTCGACGCCGTCCGCGGCGAGTACAACGCGATCGAAGCGCTACCAGGGATGAGCTACGAGAACCTCGGCCACTACGGCTGGCACGGGATGGCCGACGGCAGCGAGGACGCCGACCACCAGGCGGAAGCCGAAGCGGGCCTCGAGCGCGCCCGCGAGCTGCTCGCGGCGGCCGACGACGCCGAGCTCTCGGCACCCCTCGACCTCGCAGCCGAGCCCGACGAGGGCGTCCACATGCTGATCCTCGACGAGGTGCTGTACGCCGCCGATCGCGGCCTGATCGGCGAGGACGACGTCCTCGAGTTGGTCGACGCCAAGCCCGACGACCTCGAGCTGGTGCTGTCGGGCAGCCACGAGGAACCGACCTACCTCGAGGATCGCGCGGACCTGATCACCAACGTCCGGAAGGTGAAACACCCGATCGAGGACGGCCAGCGCGCGCGGCAGGGAGCGGAGTACTGAGCGCCCGGTCCGGTCGGTCGGGTCTGTCGGTGGTCTTTCGCGCCGACGGCCTCGAGTTGCGCCAGTGTACTTATGTTGTCGATCGTACAGCAGTGGCGTATGGCAGTCACCCTCGAGACCGTCGACCTCCCGAACGGCGAGACGATCGGCTACCGCGAACGCGACGGCGGGTCGGTTCCGGCGGTCCTGCTCCACGGGAACATGACCTCCTCGAAGCACTGGGACGTCGTCCTCGAGGCGATGGACGACCGCTACAAGTTGTACGCGATGGACATGCGCGGGTTCGGCGAGTCGAGCTACGAGGAGCGGATCGACTCGCTGGCAGACTTCGCCGAGGACCTCGCGCTGTTCGCCGACGAACTCGGCCTCGATCGGTTCCACCTCTGGGGGTGGTCGACCGGCGGCGGGGTCGCGATGGAGTACGCCGCGACCCACCCCGACCGGGTTCGCAAACTCGTCCTGCTCGCACCCGCCAGCACGCGCGGCTACCCGATCTACCGAAAGGACGAGGACGGGAATCCGACCGACGAACTGCTCACGACCCGCGAGGAGATCGCACAGGATCCTGTTCAGGTCGCGCCCGTCCTCGAGGCCCACGAGCGGGAGGACGCGGCGACAATGAAAGCCATCTGGAACCAGCTGATCTACGTCGACGACCGGCCCGATCCCGAGCGCTACGACGAGTACGTCGCGGACATGTTCACCCAGCGGAACCTCGTCGACGTCGACTACGCGCTCACCCGGTTCAACGTGAGCGACGAGCACAACGGCGTCACGGAGGGTTCCGGACGGGCGGCCGACGTCGAGGCCGACACGCTCGTTCTACGGGGTGAGGACGACCTGGTCATCACCGAGGCGATGATCGAGGAGACGCTCGCGGATCTCGGCGAGACGGCGACGTTCGTCGAACTGGAGGACTGCGGGCACTCGCCGCTGATCGACGACCGCGAGCGGCTCTTGCGGGAGGTCGAGTCGTTTCTCGAGGACTGAATCAGAACGTATCGACGTCGAGCCCGTCGATCCGTTCGAAGTGCGCGACGTTCTTTGTAAGAACTGATTCCTCGTGGACGAGTGCCGTTGCCGCGATAATCGTCTCACCCATCCCGATCGCATCGCCGTCGGACGTCAGCCGTCCGTCGATACGACCGACTTTCTTCATCACCGCGCTGTCTGCC
Source organism: Natronococcus sp. (assembly GCF_047921035.1). Lineage (NCBI taxonomy): Archaea > Methanobacteriati > Methanobacteriota > Halobacteria > Halobacteriales > Natrialbaceae > Natronococcus > Natronococcus sp. The sequence goes on along the minus strand of NZ_JBLRWX010000150.1, from coordinate 2,450 downwards.
GGATACACGGGCTTCGTGTCGAGTACCGCCTCGATCGTTCGTCGACGGGCAGCCGAATCGTGCACTCGTTCGATACTGTGGTAGAGTTCGAACTGGGAAACCGACGAGATGTGAAGGGGAACGTGCTGGTTCTCGAGTGCGGAAATCTTCCGCGTAGCGTTCTCGTTGCCCTGCATCAGGTGGATGAGGACGTCGGTGTCGACGATCACGAGTCGAGTTGCTCGGTGAACCGATCGAGTCGCTCCCGCGACTGGGTTTCCCGCTCGTCGATCGCCTCTCGCATCTCTTCGGCTTCCTCGTCCGAGAGGATTCCTGCCAGGTCGAGCAGCGACCGTTCGCCGGCGATTCGTTCGACAGTATCCGAGAACGATTCTCCCTCCTGTTTGCGACTCTTGAGCCGCTGGTACGCCTCCTCGGTGAGTCGGACGTTCCGGTACTCGGTTTCTCCCATGCACACACCTGTGTGCAGATCGGTCTTAATTGTTCTGTCGCATATCACGGAGCATCCACCCGTCTTACCGATGCCGATCGAGCGGTGAACGATCGGCCCGAGCACGGGATCAGCCGCCTCGAGAACCTATCAGGAGCATTGAAAGCGCCTTTCGCCTGCAAGGGCAGGGAAAACCCGAAACGGGTACGACCTGAGACGTATGAAGGTCGTCTACAAACCGGGCAACGCGTACGAAGAGATCAACTGCTACGACTTCCGGGAGTACGAACACGGCGTCGTCCTCCACAACGAGGAGGGGTACAACATCGGCTACGTCCCCCACGAGATCCTGAGCCACATCGAGCCCCACGCCGAGGAGGAAGTCGGCTTCGAGAGCGACGACCGCGAGGAGTCCGAGGACGAGGAGTAGCCGGCGAACCGACAGGTCGATAGCCCGTGCCACTCGAGTAGCAGCACAATGACGCGGACGCTTCTCGTCGCCGGCACCGCGAGCCACGTCGGCAAGTCGACCGTGGTCGCGGGGCTCTGCCGATATCTGGCCGACTGGGGCGTCTCGGTCGCGCCGTACAAGGCCCAGAACATGAGTAACAACGCCCGGGTCGTGGTCCGTCCGGAAGCGAGCGACGACCCGGACGCGGACGGCGCGAGCGACGGGAACGATCGGTGGGGCGAGATCGGCGTCTCCCAGTTCGTCCAGGCTCGAGCGGCCAGGATCGCGCCGACGACCGACTGCAACCCCGTTCTGCTCAAGCCCCGCGGCGACGGCGAGAGCCAGCTCGTCGTCGGGGGCCGGGCCCGCGAGCACGTTCCCGCCGGCAGCTACTACGAGGAGTACTGGCACGAGGCCCGCGAGGCAGCCGTCGCGGCTCACCGCCGACTGGCCGCCGACCACGAGGTGATCGTCGCCGAGGGCGCCGGAAGTATCGCCGAGATCAATCTCCACGACCGGGATCTGGCGAACCTCGAGACGGCACGCTTCGCCGACGCCGATATCCTCCTGCTGGTCGACATCGAGCGCGGCGGGGCCTTCGCGAGCCTCTACGGCACGATCGAGCTGCTGCCCGACGATATCCGCGAGCGGGTCGTCGGCGCCGTCATCACGAAGTTCCGGGGCGACCCCGCCCTGCTCGAGCCCGGCATCGCCGAGATCGAGTCCCGGACCGGCGTCCCGATCCTGGGCGTGCTCCCCTACGACGACCCGGGGCTACCCGAGGAGGACAGCGTCGGCCTGCCCGGGCCGGGCGAGCGGGGCGTCCTCGGCGACGACGGCGTTCCCCCCGAGCGACGGCTGACGATCGCCGTCCCTCGGCTCCCGCGGCTCTCGAACGCGACCGATCTCGAGGCGCTCGCGGCCGAGTCAGGTGTCGTCGTCGAGTTCGTTCCTCTGGATGGTGATGCGAGAGACAAGGGAGAGGACCGCGACCCGCTGGCGGACGCCGACGCGGTCGTCCTCCCGGGGACGAAAAACACCGTCGACGACCTGCGGGCGCTCCGGGCGTCGGCCGTCGGTCCGGCCCTCGAGCGATTTTCGGGCCCGGTCGTCGGCCTCTGTGGCGGCTACCAGCTGCTGGGCGAGCGGATCACGAACGCCGCCCTCGAGGGCGTCGGCGACGAGGACGTCCTCGAGGGCCTGGGTCTGCTCCCGGTCGAGACCCGGTTCGAGCCCGAGAAGCGCCTCGAGCGAACCGCCGTGACCGTCGACGGCTCGGCCTCGCCGCTGCTCGCGGCCGCCGACGGCGCCACGGTGCGCCGGTTCAAGGAGTTCCACGACGCCGCCGCCTCGTGGAGCCGGGTCGAGCGCGTCGTCGCCCGCGTCGAGGCGGGCCCCCGCGGCTGCGACACCCGCTTCATCGTCACCAGCCTGACCGGAGGGACCGGCAAGACGCTCTACGAAGGCGTCTACTGCGCCCGGGGCCAGGCCGAGAACCACATCAAGGCGTTCAAGACCCATCTCGCCGCCGACCGCACCTCCTGCACCCGCGCCACCGCCAACCAGATG
>NZ_JBLRWX010000149.1:0-5984 GCF_047921035.1 Natronococcus sp. | reverse complement strand
CGGAACGACGATCAGATACCACTACCGCGACGGCAGCGCGCTCGCGACTGTCGTCGAACGGACGCCCGAACGGGTGACCTTCGTCGGCGAGGACTGCGACGGCACGTTCACCCACGACCAGATCGATCGCCTGTTCGCGACCGATCGCCTGCAGGTCGTCCTCGACGACGAGTTGCACCTGCCCGACGGTGCTTCGCTGGAACAATGACATCCTCCCCGGCGTGAACGCCGGGGTTTCCTCTCGCTGGGAGTCTCGGCTACGCCGAGTTGGTTCGAGAGAGCAAGGTAGATTCGTCACGATCGACGCCGCGTCCCGGCAGCGGTGGGGTCGATCCCCCTTCCTCGAGCGAGAACCGAACTGTTTTGTGGTGATCGATGATACGGTACGTAGTATGAAACACGTTCACGGACCGCTGTGTTCGATCGATCTCGACGAGCGCTCCTCGTCGACCGAGGACGTCGACGACGACCTCGAGTCGTTCATCGGCGGGCGCGCGCTCGCGACGAAACTCGCCCACGACCGGATTCCCTTCGACGCCGATCCCCTGGGTGCCGACAACCGGCTCTACTTCGCGACGGGGCCGCTCCAGCACTCCCAGATGAGCTTCACGGGGCGAATGTCGGCGACTGCCGTCTCGCCGCTGACCGACGGCCTGCTGTCCTCGAACGCCGGCGGGTTCCTCTCGCGGAACTTCACGGGAACGGGCTACAGCGCCGTCGAGGTAACCGGCGCCAGCGACGACCTCGTGATCGTCCACGTCACCGACGAGGGCGTGGAGTTCGAGGCGGTACCGGAACTCGAGGAGGCGAAGGTCCCCGAGACCTGCGAGTACATCGAGGACGAGCACGGCCTCGAGTCCGACCACACCGTCGTCGTCGGCCCCGCCGGCGAGAACGAGGTGCGGTTCGCCTCGATCATGACCTCGGAGGAGCGCGCGTTCGGTCGGGGCGGGCTGGGTGCCGTCCTGGGGTCGAAGAACGTGAAGGCGATCACCTTCGACGGCGACTCGACGAACGAGGTCGATATTCCGCCGCTGCAGATGGAGGTCCACGGCGAGGCCGCCCAGTCGGATCACATCATGAAACGGCAGGGGACTTCCTCGATGACCGAGTTCGCGAACACCGTCGAGGCCCTGCCGACGCGGTACTTCTCGGAACTGTCCTTCGAGGGCGCGGAAGGCGTCAGCGGCGACCGCGTCGAGGAGAAGAAGTACAAGAAGGGGACCTGCTCGGCGTGTGCGTTCGCCTGCAAGCTCCCGACCAGAGACGAGGAGTCCGGCCTCGAGACCGAGGGGCCGGAGTACGAGACCGTGATGGCGTTCGGTCCGAACTCCGGGGTCGACGACATCGTCGACGTCATGCAGTCGAACAAGCTCTGTGACGAGTACGGGCTGGACACGATCTCCTGTGGCGACACCGTCGCGGCCTACCTCGCCAGCGAGGACGAGTTCGGCAACGTCGACCTGATCCACGACCTCGTCGAGAAGATCGCCTACCGCGAGGGCGTCGGCGACGACCTCGCTGAGGGCATCGATCGCGTCCACGAGGACCTCGGCGTCGATAACTGGACCGTGAAGGGCCTCGAGTTCCCCGCCCACGACGGGCGGACGCTGAACGGGCAGGGGCTCGCCTTCGCCACCTCGAACCGCGGCGCCGATCACATGTACGCCGAGTTTTACCCCTACGAGTACCCGCTGGTCGACTCCGAGAAGGCCTTCGAGAAGGAGGGCCTCGACGACAAGCCGCCGAAGGTGATCGAACTCGAGAACGTCAACGCGATCAAGGACAGCGCCGTCCTCTGTAAGTTCTCGCGGGATTTCGTCGACGAGGACCGGCTGTCGACCCTGCTCGACGCCGACTACGAGGACCTGCTGGAGGTCGGCGGCCGGGTCGTCTCGCTCGAGCGCCACTTCAACAACCAGCGCGGCTTCGATCGAGACGACGACAGCCTGCCCTACGAGCTGCCGGACTTCGACGCCGCACTCGACGAGTACTACGCCGAGCGGGGTTGGAACGATGACGGGACGGTCGCCGACGACCAGCTGAACGCCGCACCGGCTGACGACTGAGCCGTCGTTTTTCCACTGTCAGGCGGCGGCGTCGACGGTCGGCGCCTCCGGTGTGCCCGTCCAGAGCCACGTCGCCGCGATCGTCGACGAGAGCAGTACCGCAAAGCCGATCACGAGCCAGATCGCCCGGTTCAGACCGTAGACCTCCGCCAGGACGCCGACGACGGCCGGCGAGGTCGCGATTCCGACGTACGTTGCCCCGGTCGTGAGGGCGTTGATCGGGCCGCTGTACTCGGGGGCCGCCTCGACCGCGTAGGCCGACAGCGCGGGGAAACAACTCGAGAGCCCGGCGCCGGCGACGAAGACGGCCGCGAAGAGAACGGGGCCGGTGATTCCGGAGAACGCGACTACGAAGGCCGGGATCGCCGGAACGGTCGCGACCAGCATGAGCAGGAGGTAGGGGACCCGATCCACGAGCAGCGTGTAGCCCGTGCGGGCGGGGATGTACGCGAGCAGGTACGTCGACAGGAGCAGGCTGGCCGTCCCCGTTCCGTAGAACCCTTCGGCGTAGTAGACGAGCCAGGTGAAGACGATCCCCTCGACGGCGCCGGTAAACAGGATGCCGACGGTGGCGCCGACGACGGCGGGTCGGCCGAGCAGTTCGCGGAGCGCGTCGACCGAGATCGACCGCTCGGCCTCCATCGAGGGAAGTTCGGTCCGGGCGGCGACGACCGCCACCGGAACAAAGAGTCCCGCGAGGACGAGGAAGACGGCCCGCCAGTCCGCGACCGCGAGGACGCCGGTGACCAGCTGCGGCCCGAGCACGGCCCCGACGGCCCAGGCGAGCGCGTAGGCGATGTAGACTCGTCCGCGACGGGCCGAGTGGATGTGGCTCAGGGCCGCCCGGTCGACGCCGCGAAACACGCCCGCGGCGCCGCCCTGGGCCAGCAACGCGAGCAGGAAGACGGCGTAGACGGGCGCGGCCGCCATCGCGACCAGCGCACAGATCACGCCCGCGACGCCCGCGAACAGCGCCCACCGCATCCGGAGCCGGCCCGCGAGCAGTCCCGTCGCGACGGCGGCAATGGCGAAGCCCGCGGTACCGGCCGGCGCCACCAGCCCGAGTTCGGCCTCCGAAACCGCGAACGTCGCTTCCAGACTCGAGAGGATCGGCCCTCTCGCCTGTAACGCCATCGCGTCCCCGAGGACGAACAGGAAGATCGCGACCGTCCAGACCGTCGCTCGCTTCATACCGGTGGTGTCGGCTCGTCGAAGAAAACCGTGGCTATCGTCGGGTGCCGAACGCGCCGTCGCTTTCCTTGCAGCAACTGTGGTTTGGTAACATTTGACGAACGGTGAAGGTCCTCCCCGCCCTACCGTCCGACAGCAAATGGCAGTCAAAACTACGACGCCCGACGCGGGGGATCGGTTCGACTCCGTCGTCGAGGTACTGGCCAAGGCGAACGAACCGAAGACCGGCGACGAGCTGGCCGGAATCGCGGCCGACTCAGACGCCGAGCGGATCGCCGCCAAGCGGGCCCTCGCCGGAATGCGACTCGAGACGCTCCGGGAGAACCCGGTCGTCCCCGCCGACGAGGACGAGGTGACGCAAGTGATCCAGGAGGCGGTCCGGGAACCGATCTACGAGGAGATCCGCGAGTGGACCGTCGCCGACCTGCGGGAGTACCTCGTCGCCACCGGAACGGGCGAACGCGAGATCGCGGCGATCCGGCCCGGTCTGACCAGCGAGATGATCGCCGCGGTGACGAAGCTCATGTCGAACCTCGACCTGGCGCTCGTCACCTCGCGGATGGAGGTGCCCGCACGCTGTAACACGACGGTCGGCGAACGCGGTACCCTCTCGTTTCGTCTGCAGCCCAACGACCCCGCCGACGACGTCTCGAATATCATCGACGCGACGCGGGAGGGGCTGTCCTACGGCGTCGGCGACGCCGTAATCGGCGTGAATCCGGTTCAGGACAGCGTCGAGACGACGACGCGGATCCTCGAGGCGACCCACGAGTTCATCGAGGAGTGGGCGGTTCCGACCCAGAACTGCTGTCTCTCTCACGTCACCACCCAGATGGACGCGATTCGCGAGGGGGCCCCCGCGGATCTCGTCTTTCAGAGCCTCGCCGGCACGGAGGCCGGCAACGACGAGTTCGGCGTCGACGTCGATTTGCTCGACGAGGCCCACGACCTCGCGGGGCGTCGCTGCGTCTCCTCGGGACCGAACGTGATGTACTTCGAGACGGGCCAGGGCGCCGAACTGTCCGGCGACGCCCACCACGGCGTCGACCAGCTCACCCTCGAGGCCCGCTGCTACGGGCTCGCGAGGCGCTACGACCCGTTCCTCGTCAACACCGTCGTCGGCTTCATCGGTCCGGAGTACCTCTACGACGGCCGGCAGGTGATCCGCGCGGGCCTCGAGGACGTGTTCATGGGCCAGCTCCACGGGATTCCGATGGGTATCGACGCCTGCTACACGAACCACATGGGGGCCGACCAGAACGACATCGAGAACCTCGCCGTCCTGCTGGCCGCCGCGGGGACGAACTACTTCATCACCGTCCCGATGGGCGACGACGTCATGTTGAACTACCAGTCCAACAGCTACCACGACGCGGCCGCACTCTGGGAGCTGTTCGACCTCGAGCCGGCCCCCGCCTTCCGCGAGTGGCTCGCGGAGATGGACCTCTGGCGCGACGGCCGGCTCACCGAGCGTGCGGGCGATCCGACGATCTTCACGTGACCATGGCATCCGATTCCCACTCCGACTCCGACGCGGCCGAATCGAACGGCGACGGCGGCAGTGCCGGTGCTGACGCCGAGACCGACGAACAACTCCGGCGAATCGTCGACCGCAACCCCACCAGACTCGGCGTCGGCCGATCGGGACCGCGGCCGACCACCGAGGCGTTACTCGAGTTCCGGGCCGATCACGGGATCGCCCGCGATGCGGTCCACTCGCGCGTGAGCGACGACCTGATCGACGACCTCGGATTGGTCGAACTTCGGACGACGGTCGCGGATACGGACCAGTACCTCGCCCGCCCCGACCTCGGGCGGGAACTCGACGCCGAGAGCCTCGAGCGACTCGAGCGCGACTGTGAACCCGCCCCCGAAGTTCAGATCGTGGTCAGCGACGGGCTCTCCTCGTCGGCCGTCGAGGCCAACGTCCCGCAGCTCCTGCCAGCCTTGCTCGACGGGCTCGAGGCTCGCGGTATCTCGGTCGGCACGCCCGTCTTCGTCGAGTTCGGCCGGGTCGACGCCATGGACGCCGTCGGCGAGGAACTCGGAGCCGACTGCTGTGTGAACCTCATCGGCGAACGACCCGGACTCCGGACCGCCGAGAGCCTGAGCGCGTACCTGGTCTACGGCCCCGAGCGCGGCTCCCCGACGGCGAAGAAGTCGGTCGTCTCGAACGTTCACGACGGCGGGCTACCCCCGGTCGAGGCCGGTGCCGAACTCGTCGACCTGATCGAAGCGATGCTCGAGGCCGAGGCCAGCGGGGTCGACCTCCGCGAGGACGACCGCGAGTTCCGGACGGAGTGAGTTCGTGAACGCCGATCCGGAGTCGCTGACGAGCGTCGGCATCGACGTCGGGACGACCACGACCCACACCGTCGTCAGTCGCCTGCGGGTCGAGACGCCACCCGGCGGGGCGGCGAGTCCCGAGATCACCGGCCGCGAGATCGTCTTTCGAGGGCCGGTCCGCGAGACGCCGCTGCTCGATCGCGAGACGATCGACGTCGAGGGCGTCGCCGCGTTCGTCGAACGCGACCTCGAGGCGGCCGGGCTCGAGCCCGCCGACGTCGACACGGGCGCCGTGATCGTCACCGGCGAGACCGCCCGCCGGGAGAACGCCGAACCGCTCGTCCACCGGATCGCGGCCGACGCGGGCCGGTTCGTCGCGGCGACGGCCGGCGCCGAACTCGAGGCGGTGCTCGCGGGTCGGGGCTCCGGTGCGGCGGC
>NZ_JBLRWX010000148.1:0-6178 GCF_047921035.1 Natronococcus sp. | reverse complement strand
GACCCACTCGAGGACGAAAAAGAGCACCCCCAGATGCGTCTCCGACTCGATCGGCGAGGGTTCGGCGGGCGAGTCGGCGTCCGGCGGTAGATGGAAATGCGTTCGTGGTGCCTCGGGTTTCGGATGTCGATCCCATCGACATTGCCAGGTCTCGTTTTCGCTGATTTCGCGGTAGTGAACGGTGTAGTCGCCGCCGACGAACCACCGAACGTCGAGGCGAACGTCTCGAACGGTGTCGGGGTACTGCGCGCCGTCGAGCCGGATCTCGAGCACCCGTGGCGAGATCGAATCCGGTCGGAACGCCCAGTCGGAGACCAGCGGGTGACTCGTCGCGCGCCGAGCGATCACCTCGAGCGCAGCGACGTCTAACGGTCCGCTCGGCGCCTCCTCGCGGTCGGTCACGGCTCCGACCGAACCGGTCCGTTGACCGTCGACTCGGCCCGCTGGATCGCCCGGTTGAGGATGGTCACGTCCCGACGGATCGTTCGCCACTCCGTGAGGTCGTCCCACCGGTCGTGGAGTGCCTCGTGGTCGTCGAACGTATCGTCGAGCGCGACGGCATCCGGGTCCGGAACGCCGTACCGGTCCTGATACGCCTGATCGGCCTCGAGCAGATCTTCGAGTCGGTCACGCAACTCGCTCCGGTCGTGATCGCGCGCCATCTCTTCTGCTCGTTTCCACCGGAAGTACGACTTGTTCCGGCGGTAGAGCGCCGGCCTCGAGTCAGTCCGGTTCGCGATTCCCATCTCGACCAGTTGCTCGAGTGCCTCCCGAGCGCCGTTTTCGGAGCAGTTCGCCCGCTCGGCAACCTGCCGAGCAGCCGTCGGTTCAGTGACCCCGGCGATAACGTCGTACACGCGCTGAAACGTCGTCCGGTCGGCCATCCAGCGCTCGACCGGGCCATCCGACGGGGTTCGTTCCTCGGACATGTCTCTTTGTTCGCGCAGCTGGAACATATATGTTCGCTCCAACTCAAGTATTTGTGCTTTGGTGAGCGCCGTTGCTTACCTCTCTCCGGGGAGTCGACTTGCAATCGATTCGACCGCCTCGAGTCCCTGCACCTCTCCCTCGACCTCGGGCAACGTAACGACCTCGAGGTCGGGAAACGTCTCGCGGATCTCGTCGACCCGCCGTTCGTGGCGGTCGCGCCGGGACCGACAGCGCGAGCAGTCGTCCTCGGGATCCTCGAAGACGCGGTTCACGACGAGGCGATCGACCCGGACCCCCGCCTCCCGGAGCTTCTCGACGAGGCGCTCGGATTCGGCGATCGCCATCCCCTCGGGCGTGAGGACGACCCGAAACTCCGTGCGCTCGGGATCGAGCAGCAGCTCCCGGGCGCGCTCGAGGCGATCCCGGAACGCCTCGAGGTCGGCCCCGTCGTCGCCGCCCCCGAACATCGACATCGGGCCCAGCACCGCCGAGCGGGCCGCGGTGCCGATCCGCCGGGCCTGCCCGCGAAGCGAGCCCAGCGTCTCGAGGAACGGTCCCGCGACCGCGGGCGTGTCGAACAGCCGCAGCGTGTGGCCCGTCGGCGCGGTGTCGAAGACGACGACGTCCCACTCGCCCGAATCGACGTACTCCACCAGGAGGTCGAGCGCGGCGATCTCGTCGCCGCCCGCGGGCGTCCCGGCCGCGAAGATCCGCTCGACCTCCTCGTCGTCGAGCCGGATGCCCGCGCTGCGCAGGTCGGCGGCGAGCGCCCGCGCGAGTTCCTCGTAGCGTTCCGCTCGCGTTTCGGGGTCGATCTCGGCCGCCCAGAGGTCGGCCGCGTCCTCGAGTTCGGCCGTCCCCTCCGAGTCGGTCTCGAGGGCGGGTTCGGCTCCCCGCTCGAGCTTGCGGGGCTCGGCGCCGAGGTCGGTCTCGACGGAGTCCGACAGCGAGTGGGCGGGGTCCGTCGAGACGACCAGCGTCCTCCGTCCGCCGTCGGCCAGCCGGGTCGCCGTCGCGGCCGCGCAGGTCGTCTTGCCGACGCCGCCCTTGCCACCGTAGAAGATACACCGTGTCATTGCCCTCGAGTACCGGAGACGCGACCCTAAGTTCCCTGTCACGTAACGAAGACAGTCTCGAAAGCGGAAAGGTTTCCGTCGCCGATCAGGACGACCGACCCTCAGAGGTCGACCCGGTCGAAGCGATAGAGCGCGACGACGATCGGGACGACGATCCAGAACACGAGGATCAGGAGCGCGAACCAGTCCTGCAGGAAGAAGGGGAGCTCGCCCCCGAACATCTCCTCGTTGAGCTGGGCCTGGAGTTCGATCATGTCGGTGTCTGTGACCAGCGTCAGCGTTCGACCGTAGGCCTCCCCGGGATCGAGGTTCACGACGAAGTACACCCAGTCGGGGAGCCGCTCGAGTTCGACCTCCTGGCCCTGAATTTCGGTCGTATAGGTGATGGTGTCGAAGAAGGGGACGTTGCGGTCGGCCAGCAGCGACGCGGCCGTCGTCAACGTGTTCCAGACGACGTAGAACAGCACGAAGACGCCGAACATCGCCGCGCCGGCGACCGTCGTCGATCGGGTCAGCGAGGAAAGCGAAACGGCGATGCTCGTGTAGGCGATCCCGTAGACGATCGAGACCGCGAGCAACCCGACGTAGTCGCCGACGTCGAACCCACCGAGCAGGACGGCGACGACGACGGCCGCGAGGACGAACCCGAGGGTCAGCGAAAGCGACAACACGGCCGAACGGCCGAGAAGCTTGCCCAGCAGGACGTCCTTCCGGGAGTGGGGCAGCGAGAGCAGGATCTTGATGCTGCCGGACTCGCGCTCACCGGCGATAGCCTTCCACCCCAGCACGAGCGCGATCAGCGGGATGATCAGCCGCGTGATCTCGCTGACGAAGCCGACGAGGACGTCCGTCGTCGCCCCCTGTGCCGCGATGTCCTCGCCGAAGTAGGAAACGACGCCCGTCGTCGCGACCAGCAGCGTGAAAAAGAAGATGCTCAGTCCCCAGAACATCCACGAGCGAACCGAGTCCTGGAAGTCCTTCTTGGCGACAGCGCGGACGCTCTCGAGGGTGATCGAACTCGAGGGTGCCGTCGTTCCGCGGTCGGCCGTTCCGGTTCCCGTCTCGGGTTCGGTACTCATCGGGCGTTCACCTCCGTCGTATAGGATTGGAAGACCTCCTCGAGCGACGCCTCCGAGGTCGAGAAGTCACGAACCTCGAGGCCCTGATTCTCGAGTTCCGAGAGGACGTCCGTCTTCGAGCCGTCGACCCGGATCGCGAGCGTCGGCGGTGCCTCGCTCTCGACGCTCGCGTCAGAGACGTCGGACAGCGAGCGAACCGCCCCGACGGCGTCGTCGTCGATCCGGTCGACGGTGACCCGAAGCACCGTCCCGTCGCTGACCGAGTCCCGGAGTCCCGCGACGGAATCGACGGCGACCATCTCGCCCTCGCGGAGGATGCCGACCCGATCGCAGACGGCCTCGACCTGCTCCATGATGTGACTCGAGAAGAAGACCGTCGCGCCCCGCTGGCTCTCCTGGCGGACGATCTCGCGCATCTCGCGGGCGCCGTTCGGGTCCAGGCCCGTAGAGGGCTCGTCCAGGATGAGCAGTTCGGGCTCGCCGACCAGCGCCATCGCGAGCATGAGCCGCTGGGCCATTCCCTTCGAGTAACCGCCGGCCTTCTTGTCGATCGCGTCGGCCAGATCGACCCGCTCGAGCAGCCGTTCGGGGTCGTCGTCGACGCCCTTCGAGTCCATCGCGAACTCGAGGTGTTGCCGGGCGGTGAGTCGTTCGTAGGTCCGGTACCCCTCGGGGAGGACCCCGGTCCGCGAGCGGATTTCGCGGCTGTGGGCCTGTGCGTCGAGCCCGAGCACCTCGACCCGTCCCGCCGTCGGACGGACGAAATCCAGGAGGACGTTGATCGTCGTCGACTTGCCGGCCCCGTTCGGACCGAGGAAGCCGAACACCTCACCCTCCTCGACCTCGAAGGAGAGATCGTCGAGCGCGAGGGTCTCGCCGTAGGACTTGGTCAGCCCGTCGACCGTGATAGCGGGCATGGTTGGTGGCCGTGTGAAGACACCGTTTCCCGATAAGGGTTGCCACTCGGCGTGATTTCTCCCACGACTAACGTCGTGGGCTTCCCTCACTGAGGGTTAGGCCCACGTCTTTCGGGGAGTTCGCAGGTTCCATCTCACCGTTGGTTCCGTCGAGTACGACCTGCGTTTCGGGCTGAGCCACAACAGCCCCCACCGTCGATAGCGGGCTCTGAATGTCCTTACCAACGGCTCGTTTGCCGATGTTCGACGCACCGTTCTTGTCCGCATTATCGTCCAGCCCACAATCACAACACTCGACTCGACCCTGCACCCCACGGCTCGTGTTCTGCGAGCCACATCGCCAGCACGTCACAGACGTGTCGTACTCCGACACTGGGATGCATTCCCGTCCATCGAGATGCGCCTTGTATGTGAGGATGTTCGCCAGTTTCGCGTACGGCATCTTGTGGGTCTTGTCGTTCACGTACCGTCCCTCATCGTTGTCGAAGCGCAACCCGGTCATGTCACCGAACACGATGACGGCGTTGCGGTCACGGGCGCGAGCGATGAGTTCGTTCGCCACCTGATGCAACTCGTGTTCAACCGTTCGGGATTCCTTGTCACCGATGCGTTCGATGACCTGCGCTCCCGAGCGAACCTTGGCCTTCCCGATTGATTTTCGGAGTTGCTTGTAGTGTTCCCGAACGCGTCGGACTTCAGCGCCGTGGAACTGTGTGTCGCGGTCGGAGAGGAACGTGCTGACGGCGATCCACTTCGCACCCATGTCGACGGCGAGAACATCATTGTATTCGTCTGCGACGGCCACAGACCGCTTGCAGACGAGATGAACGTACCACTCGCCGTCCCGATGGACGAGTTCCGAGTCACGGATGTACTCATCGGTGAGCAGATGCGTGTCTTTCTCGGGGACGTGAACGGGCACCCAGATGCTATCTCCCCGTTCTCGCTCGGGATTGTAGATTGGGAATTTGAACCACCACGACGAGAGGACGGTGTCCTCGTCGTGTTCGATGGTGATGCAGTCGTTGCGGAGGACGAGGGGTTGTTCGGTGTCCTCTCGCGGATTCTTGTTCGACCGGACTTTCCCCGCCTGTTGCTTGGTGGCGGAGTAGAGGTTCGTGTCGTCACCGTGAACGGCGTCTTGGAACGCCGTGTACTCGCGTTCGATGAGGCGAGCTTTCCGCTCGGTGAGCGAGTGGAATTTGACACGTACTGTAGTAGTGACTTCGCGGTGCATCGTTATCGCCCGGTCTGTGCTTCGATGTACTCCTCGATGGTCTGACTCGACACTTCGCTCGCCGAGGAGACGAAGTACGAGCGTGTCCACAGCGACGGGAGGCCGAAGTCAAACTCGTCGCGGAGGTTCCGAGAGGTGTAGCCCTTGACCTGTTGGATGATTTTGTTCGGTGAGAGCTTCGGGTTGCCCGTGATGAACAGGTGTACGTGGTCGGGCTGGATTGCCAGTCGGAGGATGTTGAGTCCGAGCTCGTCGGCTTTCTCCTCGATGAGGTGTTCGAGGCGGTCGGCAACCTCGTCCGTTAGCACCGGCTTGCGGTACTTTGGACACCACACGAAGTGGTAGTGGAGATTGTGAACCGACGTTCGCTCTCGGCTGTACCCCCGTGGCATACTGTTATATAGACGCCAATCTATATTAGGTGTTACGCTTCTATTAACCTTCGGTCGGCTATTGAGGATGGATTGTGTCGTATTTGGTCGGATTCATCCCACGACTGAAGTCCTGTCTCTTACCCATAACTCAGCGATAGAGAGAAAATTCAACCGAGCCTGGTATGAGAAGAGGGGTTTGGTCAGGATGCGTACATTATTTTGACCGAATTACGTGTCTTTGACAGGTGTTCTGCTGTGAAACTGGAGCAATGAGGCTACGTTCACTTCGGAATCGCTGAATGAGCGGCCGTGGCGCTCATTCAGCACCGAGTTCGTAGCCTTCTGCCCACATGCGCAGCTTCTGGAGGCCTTTCCACATCGTTTCCCATCCTGGAGGAGGATCTGATCCGCGGTTCAGATAACCGCCAAGCTTCGCTACGCTCACGGCGTAGGCTTTCCCAGTCTGGTCTTGCAGTTCTGGAAACTTTGATTCCAGAACTGCGCGCTCTGCTTCGCTCAACAAGACACCAGGTGCAACTGAGATCTCTCCTCGAGCAAGCTCCCG